>JBAUVS010000669.1:0-3643 GCA_049583345.1 Woeseiaceae bacterium | reverse complement strand
AGTGCGACGTCGCCGATCCGCTGCAGGGCTTGCTTGCGCCGCTCCGGCGTCGGCGCGTCGGTCGCTTCCGCCAGCATGATTGCCAGCGGTCTCAGGCCGTAGTAGTCGCCCTCGTCCTCGTAGAGCGCGTCCGATCGGGAAAACAGCGTGACCAGGTTGACGACGTAATGGGCAGCGTGGGGATCGACGTCGACGCCCTGGCGCGCCATGATCTCGTCGATCGACGTGCGGAAGTAATCACGAAGATTGTAGACCGGCAGTACCCGGTCACGACCCGAGCGTTCCACCATCTCACCGCCTCCACGTTCGATTATGTTATATCTTATGCGGACGCACGAACACGTGAACCGTTTCACGTTACGGACAAGGGGGAAAATCGATGTATCGACGACGGATCCTGCAGTCGATCGTCACCGTTGCCGCGGCCTTTCTCAGTCACCTCGCCCTGGCGCAAGGCGAGCCCACCGGCGTGTTCCGGATGAGCTACACGACGCCGGAGATCGTCGGCGACCAGTCGGCGCAGTCGCTGGCGGAAGTGTTCCCGACCGACGAGCCGCTGCGCTGGGAAGTCTATGTCCCGTACAGCTACGATCCGCAGCGCCCCACCGGCGTATTCGTGTATTCGGATCCGCGCGACTGGGGCGGGATGCCCGACAAATGGCGCGACGTCTTCAACCAGCGCAACATGATCTGGGTCGGTGCGAATCTCAGCGACCGGCACGCGACCGATCTGCAGCGAAGCTGGGCGGCCATACTCGGCCCGCGTGCGATCGAGAAACAATACAAGATCGATCTGAACCGCCAGTACATCGGCTGTACGGGCGATGCCGCGAACATCTGCCTCACTGTGTTGCTGTCCGCAGGCGACTTCGTCGGCGCCGTCTACATCAGCGGCTCGCGCTACTGGGCGGGCGACCCGCCGCCCCAGATCGACACCTTCCGGCGCAAGTACCAGGTCTACATCACGGGCTCGAACGACAAGGCCCAGGCCGGAATCCGCCGTGACATCGAGAGCTACAAGAAGGACGGCGTCACGAACATCAAGCTGATCTACCGGCCGGAGGGATTGCGCGGCGGACCTTCGGCCGAGGACATCGACGAGGCGCTGACCTATCTCGATTCGCGCGGCACACGCTAGCCGCCGGCGGCCTCAGGCGGAAGCCTGCTGCGCGTCCCTGGCCTCGCCCGACTTGGCGGCGATCTTGTCGAGCATCGCCAGGAATTGTTCGGCCGTGAGCGGTTTGCTGCAGAGGTAGCCCTGGATCTGATTGCAGCCGTGATGGCGCAGGAACTCGAGCTGTTCCAGCGTCTCGACGCCCTCGGCGACCACGTTCAGGCCGAGCTGGCGCGACATGGCGAGTATGGCGGCGCAGATCGCGGCGTCGTCCTTGTCGACGTGCAGATCCTTGACGAAGGAGCGGTCGATCTTGAGCGTGTCGATCGGGAAGCGTTTCAGGTAGCTCAGCGAAGAATAGCCGGTGCCGAAGTCGTCGACGGACAGCGACACGCCGGCGTCCTTGAGCCGACGCAGTGCGACCATCGTATTCTCGGCGTCCTGCAACAGGACGCTCTCGGTGATCTCGAGCTCGAGCTTGCTGGCGTCGATCCCCGCCGATGCCACGGCATGGAACACGTCGTCCAGCAGGCCGTCGGCGTGGAACTGGTGGCTCGAGATGTTGATGGACACCGGCACCGCACCGAATGAGTATTTGCCCCACAGTTTCACCTGCTCGCAGGCCTTCTTCATCACCCATTTGCCGAGCGGGATGATCAGGCCGGTCTCTTCCGCGACCGGGATGAAGTCGTCGGGTGCGATCGGTCCACGTTCGTGATGGAACCAGCGCAACAGCGCCTCCGCGCCGGTGAGTGACCAGGTCATCGCGTCGACCTTGGGCTGGTAGTGCAGCTCGAACAGGTCTTCCTCGATCGCCTTGCGCAACTCGTTCTCGAGATCGAGCCGATGCAGCGACTTCGTGCGCATCGTCTCCGTGTAGAACTTGAAATTGTTCCGACCGACGAACTTTGCGCGATACATTGCGGAATCGGCATTCATCAACAGCTGCTCGCCGGTCTCGCCGTCCTGCGGATACATGGCGATGCCGATGCTCGGGGTGACGACGAACTGATGGCCTTCGCAGGTGAACGGCGGCGACAGCGCCGAGATGATCCGCGACGCGATCGCCGCGACAGTTTCTTCGGTGTCGACGCCATACAGCTTGATCACGAACTCGTCGCCGCCGAGGCGGGCCAGCTTGATGCTGCCGAGGCCGCCCTGCCCGAGCCGTGCCAGCGAGTCCGACGACCGGATGCACTTGGCGAGCCGGCCCGCGACGTCTTTGAGCAACTGGTCGCCGACCGTGTGACCCAGCGTGTCGTTGATGCGCTTGAAGCGATCCAGATCGACGAACAGCACGGCGAATTTCTGGCCGTCGCGCTCGGCGGTCCGGATCGTCTGCTCGAGGCTCTGGCTGAACAGCTGCCGGTTAGGCAACTCGGTCAGCTCGTCGTAGTAGGCGAGATTGAAGATGCGCCTCTCGGAATTCTTGCGCTCCGTGATATCGCGCACGATCGCGAGGACGGAATGCTTGTCGCGCGGCACGAAGCGCGTCTCGAGGTGCTTGTCGAACGCCTCCAGCACATGCTCGTAAACCTGCACCTTGCCCGTCTCGAGCGCGCGCTTGATGCAGGCCCGGGCCGTGTCGTCGTTCTCGCAAGGGTAAAAGTTGATCTTGGACGCCGTCGTCAGTGCCTTGATCTGCTGCGTGTGCACGGCGTCCGGTCCGCTGAGGCCCTGCTGGACCTCGCCTTCCTCGTCGACGATGAAGATGAGATCGGGCACGGCACGGATCAGGCCGCGCAAGTCGTTGAGCGACTTGGACATGCGCATGACGTGGCGGATGCGATGCGCGATCAGCTCCGGCGCGAGCGGCTTGACGATGAAGTCCGTCGCCCCGGCATCGAACGCCTGGCCGACGAGATTCTCGGCATCGTGGCTGGTGACGATCAGGATGGGCGTCTCGCGCTTGCTCTCCCGGGCCCGCATCGTCCGGCAAGCGTCGATCCCGTTCATCCCCGGCAGGTCGACGTCGAGCAGGACGACGTCGGGCGGCGTGGAGAGGAATTCCTCGAGCGCGGCCTTGCCCGTCGTCGCGAAGTTCACACGGAACCCGTCGCGCTCGAGTGCATACCGGACCAGCTCGCCATGGGTCTCGTCGGCATCGGCGAAAAGCACCAACGGCTTGTCCTGTATGCCGGTCCTGTCGCCCATTCCGTTGCCGCCTCGCTGGGGATCCGTCGGTGCTGTGCAGGCACGCCCGTGCCGCTTACCAGCACCGAACTGATAAGACTATGTAAAGTAAAAGAATATTGCGGAGTGCCCCGGCTTTCCGAGACTGTGTTCACAGTTATCGCGCCACGGCGCCCCGGTCCTCGCCGATCCGCCACTCGAATTCGCTGCCCGCAAGCAGCTCGGATTCGCTCCCCGCGCCCAGGCCCAGGCCGATCCGCAGCTTCAGGTGGCCGGCGAACTCGCCCTCGTAGACCAGCTGCGCCGCGGGCCTGCCGCCACCCGCGCGACCCATCGCCTCGACCCCCAGCCAGTGCTCGCCGGCCACGCGAAAGCGCAGGTTGCCCAGGTACAGCA
>JBAUVS010000668.1:0-9209 GCA_049583345.1 Woeseiaceae bacterium | reverse complement strand
GGGCGTGGCTGAGGCGATGCCGGACCTGACGACGCCCGCGGGCTGGCTGCCGCTCGCCTTCATGCTGGTGATGGGACTCGCGATCCTCGCCTACGTGATCCTCGACGGCTTCGACCTCGGCGTCGGGCTGTTGATCGGTGCCGGCTCGGACGACGAAAAAGATACGATGATCGCGTCGATCGGCCCTTTCTGGGATGCGAACGAGACCTGGCTGGTGCTCGGCGTCGGCATCCTGCTCGTCGCATTCCCCGTCGCGCACGGCATCATCCTCGGCGCGCTGTACCTGCCGGTCGCGCTGATGCTGATCGGACTCACGCTGCGCGGCGTCGCCTTCGATTTCCGTGTGAAGGCCAGGGCGGAGCACAAGCGGATCTGGAACCGCGCGTTCATCGCCGGCTCGACGCTGGCCGCGATGTCCCAGGGCTACATGCTCGGGCGCGTCGTGACGGGATTCACGCAGGACCTGTGGAGTTACCTCTTCGCCTGGCTGATCGGCCTGTGCCTGACATCGGGGTACGCGCTGCTCGGCTCGAGCTGGCTGATCATCAAGACCGCGGGGCCGCTGCAGCAGCGCGCGGTGGGCTGGGCGCGGCGCTCGATCCTGTTGCTCGGCGCAGGCGTCGCCGCCGTCTCCATCGCGACGCCGCTGGTCAGTCAGCGCATCTTCGACAAGTGGTTCGGACTCGAGCACCTGATCGTGCTGTGGCCCATCCCGGCGATGACCGTCACGATGTTCTTCATTGCGTATCGCTCGCTCGTGCGCCTGCCCGTGCGGCTTGCGCAGGACAATCCGTATGGGGACTGGGTGCCGTTCGGCAGCACCGTCGCGATCTTCCTGCTGTCATTCCACGGTCTCGCGTACAGCCTGTTCCCGTACATCGTGATGGACCGGCTGACCATCTGGCAGGCCGCGGCGGCGCCGAAGTCGCTGATGTTTATCTTCGTCGGCGCGATCGTCGTCCTGCCGGTCGTGGTCGGCTACTCGATCTTCGCGTACCGGGTGTTCCGCGGCAAAGCCTCCGATCTCCGCTACGACTAGTACCCTGTCAACTTCAAACTGACCGGGTACGCGTTACGTCCGGGCGTCCGCCATCGATCTCTCGGGGCGCGGACCGGATCGCATGTTGAGATAGCACTTCAGCACGGCGATCAGTGCCGGGACGACGCCGACGATAATGAACACGAGATCGCCCGGTGTGCGCAGCCATTCGATCAGGCGCGGCGTGCCCTGGCCGGTGTACGTCAGCCCGCGGGCGTGCCAGTAACCGTTATGGAGCACGTCGAGGAGCTGCATTATCCCGCCGGGGAACAGGCTCAGCACGACCATCATCGCGAGCCCGACGTTCAGCCCCCAGAACGAGATCTTGAAGTATTTTTGCAGTTCTCCCCATTGCGATTCGGTCGACACGTGACGGACCGAGAACACCATCAGTGCAATCGCGAGCATCCCGAACACACCCATCATCGCCGCGTGGCCGTGGTTGATCGTCAGCACCGTGCCGATCTCGAAGTAGCTGACGATCGGCAGGTTGATCAGGAACCCGAAAATTCCCGCGCCGAGGAAGTTCCAGGCGCCGACGGCCATGATGAAATAGAACGTCCAGCGGTGCGGCACGGGGATCGGATTGCCGGACAGGTCGCGTTGCGAGCGCGTCACCTTGATGAAGTCCCACGCGTCGAGTGTCAGCAGGGTCAGCGGGACGACCTCCATCGCCGAAAACACCGCGGACAGGGCCATATTGAGCTGCGAGTGACCGTTGAAGTACCAGTGATGCCCGGTGCCGATCAGTCCGCCGCCGAAGTACAGGATCGCGTCGAGATAGATGACGCGGGTCGCGGTCGTGCGGGTGACGACGCCGAGGCCGGACAGGATTACGGCGACGAGCACGGTGACGAAGAACTCGAAGAAGCCCTCCACCCACAGGTGGATGATCCAGAATCGCCAGGTATCCACGATCGAGAAATGCGTCGTGCCGTCGAAGAACATGGCCGGCAGATAGAAGACCGGTATCGCCAGTGCCGCGATCAGGAAGAACCAGGCCTGTTCGCGAAGCTCCGCGGACTTCAACGCCGGGGCCACGCCGCGCACCAAAAGGCCGAACCAGAACACCAGCCCGATCGCCAGGCCGATCTGCCAGGCCCGGCCGAGTTCGAGGTACTCCCAGCCCTGCTCTCCGAACCAGAACCAGCTGCCCTTGAGCCACTGGAAGATACCGGCCCACTCGCCGAGCAGGCTGCCGGCGACGACGACGACCAGCGCCGCGAACAGGATGTGTATGTACAGCGCCTGCCGCGGCGGTTCGCGCCCGCCGACCTCGGTTGCCAGGAGCAGCGCGCCGGCGACGTAGGAGGTGGCGATCCAGAAGATCGCGAGCTGCAGATGCCAGGTACGCAGGATGTTGCTCGGCAGGAAACCGGACAGGTCGATGCCGTAGAAGCTGGCGGGATCCGCGCGATAGTGCGCGGTCGCGCCGCCGACCAGCGCCTGCGCGAGGAACAGCAGGCCGACGATGACGAAAAATTTGATGACGGCGCGCTGGCTCGGCGTCGGGTGGCCGGGCACGAGTCCGGGTTCGACCCGCACGTCGGAAGACTTCCAGCCGAGGTAGTCGAACTTGCCGAACGCGAGCAGCACAGCGGCGATGCCGCCGAGCAGGGCGATCAGGCTGATCGCGCTCCACAGCAACGCGCCGGCGGCCGGCGTGTTGCCGACCAGCGGGTCGTAGGGGAAGTTGTTCGTGTAGGTCGAAGTCTCGCCCGGCCGATCCGTCACGGAGGCCCAGGCCGTCCAGGCGAAGAACGCCGTCAACTGGCGGAGCTCGTCGCCGGCGGTGATGAAGTTCGCCGGCAAACCGCCGTTGCCTTCGGGCTTCGCGAAATATTCCGCCCACCAGTCCACCTGTCGGCGGAACGAAGCCGCCTCGGCGCCGGAGAACGTGAGCGTGTCGGTGCGCGGGTCATACCGGTTGGTCTTCAATTCGGTCCGGGTCAGCGCCTCGACCATGGCCTTTTCGTCGACGGCCAGATCGTCGTATGGGCGTCCGAAACGCTCGCGGGCAAACGCGCCGGCGACATCGAGCCCGAGCGTGTGCAGATACTGCGCCGAGAAATCCGGCCCGAGATACGCGCCGTGGCCCCAGATCGACCCGTTGTCCATGAGGCCGTATTTCAGGAAGACTTCCTGTCCGTTGGCGACGTCGTTACTGTCGAACACGAGTGCGCCGCCGGTATCGACGACGCGGGCCGGGATGGGCGGGGCATCGTAATGGACCTTGACGGTGATGAAGATCAGCACGGAGAAGCCGATCGCCATGACGATCAGCACGGAACGCCGCCACCAGGGCGAAAGCCGGTCCACGGACGATGCCGCAGCTGCGCCAGTCTCGCTGTTCATGAATACTCCCTTTCGATTGCCGGTTTCGATGGCTATTGTTTAAAACATATATACATGATACATGTTTAAATTGGAAGAGCCGTGGGGGCGACGAAAGTGAGATTGACGACGTATACGGACTACGCGCTGAGGACTTTGATGTACGTCGCACTCAGGGACGGCGAGTTGACGCGCATCGACGAGGTTGCCGCGAACTACGGCATCTCGCGCAACCACCTGTCGAAGGTCGTGCACAACCTCGGCGCGAAAGGCTATCTGCAGACCGTGCAGGGCCGGAATGGCGGATTCAGGCTGGCCAGGGATGCAGCGGAGATCAGCGTGGGCCGCGTGGTCCGGGACTTCGAGCCGGACTTCGAACTCGTCGAATGCTTCGAGCCGGCGGTCTCGAGGTGCCGAATCCAGCCCCATTGCGTGCTGGCCGGCGAACTGGGGAGCGCGCTCGACGCATTCCTCGGCCGGCTCGACGCGGTCTCGCTGCGCGACCTGGTCATCCCCCGGGTCGAGTTGCGCAGGACCCTGAGCCTGCCGGCGGGATAGGCGGCCTTACTCGGGCCGCGTCTCGAGGGAGTCCAGTAGCGCTTCCAGGTCCTTGTCGTCGGGGAAGCGGCGCCGGGCATCCTGCAGCAGTTGTATCGCTTCGTCCTTGTGGTCCATCGAATTCAGTGCGACGGCAAGGACGTACGCGAAGCGGGTGTTGTCGGGATCGAGCTGCGCGGCCTTACGGAGCTGCTCCAGCGCCTCGTCGTAGCGATGCTGGCGAACGAGCGACAGTCCGAGGCTGTGATGCGCCAATGCGAAATCCGGATCGATGCGCACGCATTGTTCCAGGTACTGCTGCGCGAGCGCCTCGTCGCCCAGCCGCGATTCGAATTCCGCGAGCACCGTCAGCGAGCCCGGTACCGATGCCGTGGCAAGCCGGGCTTCACGGAAGTCGTCGGCCGCGGCAGGGAACGCGCGGGCCGCCGCGACGGGCAACAGGTCGTGGATATCCACGAACGTCTGCGCCGCCGCCACCCGCACGCTGCGATTGCCGTCGGCCAGCAGCCCGGTTCCGATGTCGAGACGGACGCTCGAAGGGAAATTGCGCAGGGCGCGCAAGGCACCCACCCGCACCAGCGGATCCGGGTCGGCCAGCCCTTTCGAGAGTGCGGCGAGCACCGCCGGGTCCGCCGACGGCGTCAGCAGTTCCAGCATCGTGGCACGCGCGATCCCGGGATCGTCGTGGGTGTCCAGCTCCGCGACGAGCGCGTCGTCGGCGGGTCCCGCGCGGGCCGCGGCGATCGCCACGCCGTAGTCGTGCTGGGATGCGCCGTCTCCGGGGATGCGAAAACTGTGGTCGTAGCGGACATCGACGCCCATGTAGGTCCGCGGCGGCATGTGGCAGCCGACGCAATCGGTCGATGCCGTGCCGCTGTGCCCGGTCGTGGCGAAGCGGGCCGGCAGGTGGCAGCGCGCGCAGACGCCGTTCTGATCCGGCGCGGTGATCAGTTTCGCCGCATGCGGATTGTGACAGTCCGTGCAGGTGACGCCGTTGGCATACATCCTGCTCTGCAGGAACGACCCGTACACATAGACCTCGTCCTTGATGCGCCCGTCCGGGTAATAGAGCTCTTCCTCCAGGAGGGCCGGCAGGTGGGTATCGGTGAGCGGCCGGCCGTAGGTGTAGTCCAGGGTGAGCACGCTGCGCCGCGAGTGGCAGCGGCCGCAGGCCTCCGGCTGCCGCTGCTTTGTGAATGCCACACTGCGTCTGGCGATACCGGTGGCGGGGTCCATGACCCAGTCGGCGCCGTGTTCGTCGTCGAGGTCGACGGGCAGGCCGTGGTCCGGCGCGAATGTGCCGGACCGGGCTTGCGCAAGGTGCTCCGAACCCGGGCCGTGACAGGCCTCGCAGCCGACCGAGATCTCCGAGTACGTCGTGGCGAAGGTGTTCGTGCCCATCGCATAGTTCGGCTGCAGGTCGGTCGAGTGGCACTCGGCACAGGCGTAGTTCCAGTTCAGGTAGACCTTGCGCCAGTCGAGCGGATCGTCCGGGCCGATGTACTCGTCGGGGTAGAGGTGGAACCAGCGCTGTCCGCCCTGGTCCTTCGGGCGCGTGTCCCAGGCGATCGGAAAAGCCTGCTTGCGGCCGTCGGGGAAGTCGATGAGGTATTGCTGCAAGGGCCGCACACCGAACGTGTCCGCCACCTTCCAGGTCCCGGTCGCGCCGTCGGCCGACTCCGTGCGGATCATGAAGTCGCCGTTCTCGCGGTAGAAGCGAGTGGTCTCGCCGTAGTAGGTGAATTCGGCGCCGTCGAAGTCGCCGAGCACGGTGTCGTCGCTGGCGACCTGCATCGCCTGCTGGTGGTCCGAACCGACCCAGTCGGCGTATTCGGTAACGTGGCAGTCCCGGCACGCCGTGCTGCCGACGAATTCGGGGGCGGCCGCCGGTGCTGCCGTCTCGGAACCGGGCGGGGGAGCGCCGTTTCCGCAGGCGGCGAGCAGGGCGGCGCATGCCGTGGCCACGGCCAGTACCGGGGGGTTCGGATTCATACGCGCGGAACCGAATAGGGAAAGTAAGCTGCCGACCTGCACCGACACATCGTAATCGAAACTCGGACGAAACGCGTCCGGAATCCTCGGTCGTGTCGATGCTCCCTGGACCCGATCAGGCCTCGGCATCCTCGCCGTCCAGTTCGGCGCGGATGCGTTGGTGGAGGCGCGAATTGAGTGGATAGCGATGCACCAGCAGCAGATTGAGCACGAGCAGGAGCGCGGGGACCAGGGTCATTCCCGCCTTGATGGTCACGAGCGTCTTCTCGGTCTGCGGCGCATCGGCGATAAATCCCACGATACCCAGCATGCCGCCGAGGAACCATCCGGCGATCCCGATCGACATCTTCTGTGCGAACGATGCGATGCCGAAGAACAGGGATTCGGCGCGAACGCCGCTGCGCCACTGGCCGAATTCAATGGTGTCCGGGAGCATGGACCAGAACAGCACACCCATCGCAGCGTAGGCAAATGACAGTGGCACGAGCAGGACCAGAAACCTCGAAATGCCGGCCGTGGGAACGAAGAACAATACGAGGGCCGCGAGAACGAGCAGGCCGGTCGAATAGCGCCATGCCTTGCGCCTGCCCCGGTGACGGGAGACCCACGCCCAAACCGGCGTCGCGAGCAGCGCCGCCAGGCCGTGTACGAACAGCACAACGTGCTGCTGAGCGTGCGCGTTCAGGCCGTACTTTACGTAGTAGACGAGACACTTTTGCAGTACCGCCGCCGCCGCCGAGAACAGCGGGGTCATTGCCAGCAGGTAAAGGAACGCGGTATTGGCGCGGACGATACCGGCCACTTCCGATAAGCGGTACGGACGCTCCCGGCCGGAGCCGTCGCGCCCCGTTTCCGGCGGTTCGCGCGTGGCGGCGAAGCAGGCAAGGTGAATCAGGACGGCGAAAGCACCGGCAAGCATCGCGAGGAAGAAGAATCCGCTGCGCTCATCGCCCTTGCCGAGGAGATGAACCAGCGGAAAACCTGCGCTGCTAATGACGAGAGTGCCGGCCAGCGCCGCGACCATCCGGGCGCCGGCCAGCCTCGTCCGGTCCTGGCTGTGCCGGCTGATCCGTGCCGACAACGCGGAATACGGTACGCCGACGATCGTATAGGCGGTTCGGAACAGCAGGTGCGCGGCCAGCAGCGCGGCGGTCAGTGCGGCATCGCGCAGCGGCGGCACCCACAGCAGCAGCACGAAGGACAGCGCCAGCGGCACGGATCCGAATAGGAGAAACGGCCGGTATTTCCCCCAGCGCGACCGGTTGCGCCCGACGAGGTAGCCGACGGTCGGATCCGTCAGGGCATCCCAGGTGGTACCGACGAAGAATACGAAACCCGCTACGGCGGGCGGCAGGCCGACGACGTCCGTGTACCAGTACAGCAGGAAATAGGAGACGGCGCCCCAGTACAGGGTCATCCCGAAGTCGCCGATGCCGTATCCGACAATCGAGCGGCGGTCGAGTGCTCCCTGGGCCGCGCTCAAGACAAGTCGCTATCGGCGGTCGGCGTGTGGGCAGGGACGGGGCCGGTGGAGCGGCGCTGGACAAACGACGTCGCGAGCTTCCTCTCCCGCTCGATCGTTTCGCCCTTGATCCGGGAAAGCAGCATGAGCGTGGCCTGGCCAGCGAGCTCGACGACCGGCTGGCGGATGGTCGTGAGACCCGGCCAGATATGCGGCGCGAGCAGGGTATCGTCAAAGCCCGCGACACTCAGGTCGTCCGGTACCCGCAGACCACGCTCGTGCGCTTCGAAAATCACGCCGAATGCCATGTCGTCGTTGGCTGCAAATACGGCCGTCGGCCTCGGTGTAATGTCGAGCAATTCTCCTGCGGCCTGGAGCCCGCTGTCGAACGTGTTCATGCCCTGCCGGACGATCAGCTCGGCCGGCGGTCCCGTCCACTCACGGATGGCGTCCTGGGCTCCATCGAGCCTTGCTGCCATTGCGAGATGGTGCGGGTGTCCGGCAATAAATCCAATGTGTCGGTGTCCGAGTTCCAGCAAATGCTCGACCATCTCGCGGCCGGCCGCGCGATCGGTCGTCACGACGTCGACGCCATTTGGCCACAGGCTGCCCGGCGTTATCCGCGCGAAGGGCACACCTTCGTCGTCGAGTGCCGCAAGAATCTGATGGTTGTCCGTCATCGGCGGCATCATGAGCAGCCCGTCCGCACGCTCCCTTTCAATGAACTCCAGAAGAGTCATGACGAGCCGCGACCCGAGATCTTCAGTTTCGAACGGGACGAGCTGGTAGCCGTGGTCCGTGCAGACCTTGCGAATGCCTTCGAGCAGTCCTATGACGTAATACGACGACGGCGAACCGTACAGGAATGCGATATGGAACGACTTTCCGGATCGCAGGCTGCGCGCCTGCCGGTCCGGTTTGTAGTTGAGCTGCGCGACGACCTTCTCGACTCTCCCGCGGAGTTCGTCGCTGACATTGGCTTCGCCGTTAACTACGCGCGATACTGTCTTGCGCGATACGCCGGCCCGTCGGGCAACCTCGCCGATAGTGACGCGCCGCATTCAGTCAGTCCTCTCGGGCATCGCAGCCGTCTTGGTTTCCTCGTGCCGAAAGCCAACGATAGACATCGATATCACGATATGCAACTCGTCTTTTGAATTCAGTAACTTTTCACGTAGTATCGATGTCAAAGAACGAAGTTCCGGTCCACCGCCAACCATAGCCGCAGGGGGGTGTTCCAATGCCCGGTCCGCGCTGTATGCCGTACGTCGTTGTGCTGCTGGTCCTGGCGGGCCCACCCGGTATCGTGGCCGCAAGCGAGGCCCCGTCGTACTACGACCGCCACGTCATCTTCGACAACAGTTCTGCGGGCGATGCGTTCGACCGCAGCAGAGGAAGCGTGGTCGAGCCGAGTTCGCTCGATCTGATCGAGGGAATGCTGCCGGTGGCCGTCGAGCGTTTCACGAGTCCGCCGAACGCACTGAGGCTGAGCTGGCGATCCGCGTTCGGCGGAGATTGGCAGGCCTCGATTCGCGTCGGCCGGCATTACGCTCGTCCGTTTCATTTCGAGGGAGACGCGTTGTCGTTGCGGGTAATGGCCGATACCCAGATCACGGCGGCCAATTCCCCGCGCCTGTACCTGACCGACCGCAACGGCCACGGCACACCTGCCGTGACGCTGGTGAGTGGCGACAACCGAATCGCTGCCGGCGAATGGACGACGGTGACACTGCGGTTTGCCGACATCCTCGACGAGCCCGTGAAGAACACGCGCGACAACGAATTCACGATCGCCGAGGTCGCAAGCGTGAACTTCACGCAGGG
>JBAUVS010000667.1:0-3196 GCA_049583345.1 Woeseiaceae bacterium | reverse complement strand
GGCGCGAGCAAGAAGGTTCCGCCGATTGCGGAGGACGAGTACGACAATCTCTACCTGGTCTCGATCCCGTGGTTCGGCAAGACGAAGACGATCCGTCTGCGCTACGGGGAACCCTATCACCCCGCCGCAGCGCAATGATCCATCAGCTGCAGATCCAGCTCGCGACCGATGGCCGCGGCAGCTACGAATTGACCGACCGGATCCAGGCCGCCGTCCGCGACTCGGGCATCGCCGCCGGTTTGTGCAACGTCTTTATCCACCACACGAGCGCATCGCTGATGCTCTGTGAGAATGCCGATCCCGAGGTTCGCCGCGACCTCGAGGCGTTCATGAGCCGGCTGGCACCCGACGGCGATCCGCTGTTCCGGCACACCGCCGAAGGACCCGATGACATGCCCGCGCACGTTCGCAGCGTGCTGACGCACGGCGACCTGAACCTGCCGGTGCGCGAAGGCCGCTGCGATCTCGGTACCTGGCAGGGTGTGTACCTCTGGGAGCATCGGCAGGCACCGCACCGGCGCCGGATCACGGTGACCGTTACGGGGTGAACTGGCGCCCCGGAGAGGATTCGAACCTCTGACCCCCAGATTAGGAATCTGGTGCTCTATCCTGCTGAGCTACCGGGGCGCGCCGGCCGCGATTCTAGCAAACTCGGTAGCCAGCCCCCATAATGGGGCGATGCACGGCATCATTATTCGCACGCTGATCACGATGCTGGGCCTGTTCGTCGCCTCGGCGCTGATCCCGGGAGTACATATCGACGGTGCGGGCACCTTCATCCTCGCCGCCATACTGCTCGGCCTGGTCAATGCGTTCGTCCGGCCGATCCTGTTCGTCCTGACCCTGCCGATCACGATCCTCACGCTCGGACTGTTCCTGCTGGTGCTGAACGCGGCCATGTTCGGCCTGGTCGCGGCCCTCCTCGAAAAATTCGCCGTGGCCGGCCTCGGCTCGGCCATCCTCGGTGCATTGATCGTCAGCATCGTCAGCACGCTGGCGTCGTGGTATATCGGCCCGACCGGTCGCTACGAGGTCTACGTCGTCACGCGGCACGATTAGCGCACGAGGACCCCCGATCCGGATTGCGGATGCTTGGCAACGGCACGGCACACTTTGTAAGCGATGACGATCAAGACGAGACCGATCGAATACCCGGACGAAGACGACACCCTGGAGGCCTGCCTGGCCTGGGATGACGCGGTCGAGGGACCGCGGCCCGGCATCCTGGTTGCGCACACGTGGGCGGGGCGCGGTGATTTCGAAGATGCCAAGGCGCGCGACCTGGCCGCGCTCGGCTACGCGGGCTTCGCGCTCGACCTGTATGGCAAGGGCGTGCGCGGCAGCGGCCCGGACGAGTGCGCGCGCCTGATCCGCCCCTTCATGGACGATCGTGCAAGGCTGCAGCACCGGATGGTCCGTGCGCTGGGCATGCTGCGCGAACAGGAGGTCGTCGACCGGAACCGGGTCGCGGCCATCGGCTTCTGCTTCGGCGGACTGTGCGTCCTGGATCTCGCTCGCTCGGGCGAAAACATGGCCGGAGTCGTCAGCTTTCACGGGCTGCTCGGCTCGCCGGGCAACACGAGCGGCAAGCGAATCAAGGCCAGGATCCTTGCCCTGCATGGCTGGGACGATCCCATGGCGGCGCCGGAGGCGGTGCTCGCATTCGCCTCGGAGGTGACGGCGCTGGGCGCGGACTGGCAACTGCATGCCTATGGCAACACGATGCACGCCTTCACCAATCCGAAGGCGAACGATCGCGAGCGGGGGACGGTCTATAACCCGGCGGCAGAGCGCCGGTCCTGGACGGCGATGCGGAACTTCTTCGACGAGCTGTTCGACGACGGCGCCTGATCGTTCAGTGCGCCCCGGAGTGCACGATCAGGATGTCGCAGGGGAGGTGATCGAGTACGCGTTCCGCGGTGCTTCCGACCACGCGATGGTTCAGGCCCGTCCTCGCCAGCGCACCCATGATGACGACATCCGCGCCATGCGCGCGGGCGAACGCCGGCAGGATCTCGTGCGCGCGGCCGGGGAGTTGATGCACATCGTCTTCCGGAATGTCGTTGGCCGCAGCGAGTGCATCGAGTCGTCCGCGGTGCATGTCACGGATTTCGCTATCGAGTTCCTCGATCGGCAGTTTGACGGGTTTGAAGCTCAGCGCGGCATGCCGGCCGATCTCCACCAGGCGCTCGTAGGTGTGTAACAGCAGCAGGCGGCCGCCGCAGCGGGACGCCAGCGACTTGCCCGCGTCGACGATGCGCTGATCGAGCACTCCCTCCCTGTCGTGCCTGTGTGTCGGATCCACCGCCGCGACGATAACGGGCTGGTCCTGGAAATCACGGGGCTTCACCAGCCACAGTGGGACCGTCAACTTGCGTATCAGGCGCCAATCGGTGTAGGCGAACGTCGCTCTCTCGGCAGGGCTGTGATATTGCGTGCCTTTCACGACAAAATGCGGCTCGCGCTCGATGGCTCGTGAAACGATCGCGTCCGCGGCCGGACGATCGTGACTGACGAAGGTCCTGATGGTCAGGCCCGAAGCGGCCACCGTGCCGCCGAGTTCATCCAGGATGCGCTGTTGCGCCGCGGCGATATCGTCGGCGATGAGCTGCGCCTGGTTGGAAACGATGAAGCTGTCCCGCAGGACACCCAGGCTGGGGTCGCTGAACATCAGCTCGAGTTCCAGGCCGAACCGAGCGGCCAGCCACGCGGCGCGCGCCGCGACCGTTTCAGGAAAATTGTCCAGCTCGATGACGGCAAGGACAGACTCAGCCATGATCCGCTCCCCGGTTTCAGCTTCAATCCCGTGCCGAAAGTGTAACTGCATCAGCGCAGGCGCTGAATCGGATTGCGGTGAGTACTTATCCTGAAATCGTGCGTCGCTGTGGAGGCCGGCGCGTGTCTCGTCCCCTGTCGGGTGTCAGGACTTGCGGAAGCGGTCGAAGAATCCGCCCTTCCCGTCCTTGTCGTCGCCGTCCTGATCGTCCGGGTCGTCTTCGTCGTCGACGCTCTGGCGGATCTGCAGGGCTTTGAGCGTCTGAGTCATCGAGGTGTTGATCTGCTCCTCGATGGACCTGGGCTGCTCGACGGCGGCAGGCGGCCGGGTCTGCTCCGCCGGCCTGGACTTGCGCGGTGGGGCCACGCCGCCGGGTACCGGGCTCGCGGCCGTGCCACCGTTCAAGGCGCGGACGGTGGC
>JBAUVS010000666.1:0-4000 GCA_049583345.1 Woeseiaceae bacterium | reverse complement strand
CGACGATCAGGAATGCGCAGGCGCGGATGTGGTCGGCGATGACGTTCAGCGAACTCGAGCCGTCGTCGGCGACGCCGAGCACCTTCGCCGCCGCCGCGATCAGGGTCCGGAACAGGTCGATCTGGTAGTTGCTGTGCACGCCCTGCATCACGGCCGCGATGCGCTCGAGGCCCATGCCGGTGTCCACCGAAGGCTTCGGCAGCGGCGTCAGCTCGCCGGCCGCGGAGCGGTCGAACTGCATGAACACGAGATTCCAGATCTCGACGTAGCGGTCGCCGTCCTCGTCCTTCGATCCCGGCGGTCCGCCGGGAACCTCCGGCCCGTGATCGTAGAAGATCTCGCTGCAGGGCCCGCAGGGACCCGTGTCGCCCATCGCCCAGAAGTTGTGTTTCTCGCCCATGCGCGAGAACCGCGCCGGGTCGACCCCGACCTCGTTCAGCCAGATGTCGGCGGCCTCGTCGTCGTCCGTGTAAACCGTCACCCAGAGCCGTTCTTCGGGCAGTCCCAGCGTGACGGTCAGGAACTCCCAGGCAAAGCGGATCGCATCGGGCTTGAAGTAGTCCCCGAAACTGAAGTTGCCGAGCATCTCGAAAAATGTGTGGTGCCGCGCGGTATAACCGACGTTCTCGAGGTCGTTGTGCTTGCCGCCGGCGCGGACGCAGCGCTGCGACGAGGCGGCCCGCGTGTACTTGCGCTTCTCGAGCCCTAAGAACACGTCCTTGAACTGCACCATGCCGGCGTTCGTGAACAGCAGCGTCGGGTCGTTGCCGGGCACGAGCGGCGAGCTCGCGACCACTTCGTGGCCGCGCTCGCGGAAATACCCGAGGAAGGCCTCGCGTAAGGCGTTACTGGTGCGGATTTGCATGCGGGGATTCTAAGCGCTGGAACCCAACTAATCATCCATTGCGGAAACGGCTGCCCGGATCTGATCGCCGTCGAAGCCGCGCGATTCGAGGAAGCGCATCTGGCGTGCCTTGTCGCTGAACGCGCGGGGCGTGTCCGGCCCGAATTTCTTGAGGCGGACCTGCCGCGCCAGTGCGGTCCAGTCCTCGCCGCTGTCGGCGAGGCCGCCCTCGATCAAGCGGTCCTCGATGCCGCGGGCACGGAGGTCGGCGCGGATGCGCATCGGGCCCTTGCCCTGCTCGATCCGGGAACGCACGAACGCCTCGACATAGCGGGCGTCGCTCTGCAGCCCGTCCTCGACGAGTCCGGCGATTGCCGCCTCGGCCACCGCACCGTCGAAACCGGCCGCCTCGAGCTTGGCGGTGAGTTCGACGCGGCCGTGCTCGCGCCGCGCGAGGTAGTCCATCGCCTTCTTGCGGGCTTCGACGGGGTCGGAGATGTTGTCGTTCATTAACACATCGTCAATGCGAGCACCGGCATGTGGATTGCTTCGTCGCTGCGCTCCTCGCAATGACAATGTCGGCGCTCCTCGCAATGACAATGTCCGCGCCCTTCGCAATGACGATGTCGGCGCTCCTCGCAATGACGATGTCCGCGCCCTTCGCAATGGCAATGTCGGCGCCCATCGCGATGACGGGAAATCACGCCTCCTGCGCGACGGCCTCCTTCTTGTCTCCCGCCGCCGGTTTGGTCACGGTCGGCAGCAGCTTGGCGCGGATCTTCGCCTCGATCCCGGCGGCGACCTCCGGGTTCGACTTCAGGAATTCGCGGACGTTCTCCTTGCCCTGGCCGATGCGGTCGTCGCCGTAGCTGTACCACGAGCCTGCCTTTTCGATCAGGCCGTGCTGTACGCCGAGGTCGATGATTTCGCCCTCGCGCGAGATGCCTTCGCCATACAGGATCTCGAACTCCGCCAGCTTGAACGGGGGCGAGACCTTGTTCTTGACGACCTTGACGCGGGTCTGGTTGCCGATGACTTCGTCGCCCTTCTTGATCGCGCCGATGCGGCGGATGTCCAGCCGGACCGACGAGTAGAACTTGAGCGCGTTGCCGCCCGTCGTCGTCTCGGGGCTGCCGAACATGACGCCGATCTTCATGCGGATCTGGTTGATGAAGATCACCAGCGTGTTCGAGCGCTTGATGTTGGCCGTCAGTTTCCGGAGCGCCTGCGACATCAGCCGCGCCTGCAGGCCCATGTGCGAGTCGCCCATCTCGCCCTCGATCTCGGCCTTGGGCGTGAGCGCGGCGACCGAGTCGACGACGACGACGTCGACCGCCCCCGAACGGACCAGCATGTCGGTGATCTCGAGTGCCTGTTCACCCGTATCGGGCTGCGAGACCAGCAGCTCGTCGACGTTGACGCCGAGCTTCTCGGCGTACGTCGGATCGAGCGCGTGTTCGGCGTCGACGAACGCCGCCGTGCCGCCCTTCTTCTGCGCTTCGGCGACGACCTGCAGCGTCAGCGTGGTCTTGCCCGACGATTCCGGCCCGTAGATCTCGACCACGCGGCCGCGCGGCACCCCGCCGATACCGAGCGCGACGTCGAGGCCGATGGAGCCCGTCGAGATCGCGTCGATGTCACGGGCCGTGGCGTTGTCGCCGAGGCGCATGACCGAACCCTTGCCGAACTGCTTTTCGATCTGGCCGAGGGCCGCGGCGAGTGCTTTCTTGCGATTGTCGTCCATTGGTGTCGTCGTCCTGTTGGGGGTTATCGATTACGTGGTCGCGGCGACAAGCGCCGCTCCTGCAGCTCCTGCAATTCCTGCAGGAGCGCTGCCTGCAGCGCGACCGATGCGCCGAGCGCCGCTCCTACAGCCAATCCGGGATTATTTCACAAAGCACCGGCACGGGCACGGGGCACGAATCGGGGCAGTACTTGAAGAAACGCGAAGAAGTATTCAGAAGTCGTTGACTAGCGGACGGTATGTCGTCCCCCCCGCCTCCGACACGGATTCGACCAGCTCGAAGCCGGACCACTCGGTCAGTGCCGCCTGCGCCAGGCGCTGCGTCTCGAACTGCCGCGCATTGCGCACCACGGTGACGTGCGGCCGGTACGTCTTCTGGTCCGGCTCCACGCCGGCCGCGAAGATGCCGAACTTCAATTTGTCGACGACCCGTTCCAGCTCCGGGGGCACCGTCGGGGCCACCAGCGCCGCGATCCTCGGCCGCGGCCAGAACTCGAGCCGGTCGAAGCGCAGCCGGAACGGTTCCACGGCGACCGCGCTCTTCAGGTCCGCGAGCTCGTGGATGCGGGCGGCCGGGAAATCGCCGACGTAGACCAGCGTGACGTGCCAGTCCCGGCGGTCGACCGGACGGCCTTCCACCGTCTTCGCCACCGGTGTGATGAAGTCCCGAAACCGATCCCGCTGCCGGTTGTCGGGCCACAGCGCGAAGAACAAGCGCCGGGTGCTCACGCGCCGGTCCGGTCCAGGATGCCTTGCAGCGCATGGGCGACCGTGAGCTCGCGGATCGCCTCGCGGTCGCCGTCGAAATGACGAAGGTCGGTCTCGGTACGGATCTTCGAGCCGTCCCGGACGGCCCAGGCGAACCACACGGTACCGACCGGTTTCGCGTCGCTGCCGCCGTCGGGCCCGGCGACGCCGCTGACCGCGACGGCCACGTCGGCGCCGCTGAGGTTCATGACCCCCTCCACCATCTCGCCGACGACGGCCGCGCTCACCGAGCCGTGGTCGCTCAGCGTCGGATTCCGTACCCCCAGCAGGGACTCCTTGGCGCCGTTCGAGTAGCTGACGATGCCGTAGCCGAAACAGGCAGAACTGCCGGGTACGTCGGTGATCGCCTTCGCTACCCAGCCGCCCGTGCAGGACTCCGCCGTCGCCACGGCTTTCCCCGCCTCGGTCAGCTGGCTGACGAGCGCACTGGCGAGCTGGAAAAGGGCTTCGTGATCAGCCACTGACAATGGCCTCGTACATCGCAACGTGCCTGTCGGCCATCGTAGCGATCGAGAACTCGTTTTGCATCCGTTTGCGGCCGGCGGCGCCCATCCGCTCACGGCGTTGCGCAGACTCGAGCAGCCCGGCGATCGCGCCACCCAGCGCGCCGACGTCGCCCGCCGGCACCAGCAGACCCGTTTCGC
>JBAUVS010000665.1:0-3074 GCA_049583345.1 Woeseiaceae bacterium | reverse complement strand
GTCGAGCAGGGCCAGGCGGAATTCGACCGGGTCCCGGCCGAGTTCGTGCGCGATCTCGTCCATGAACGATTCCACGCCCCAGCCGATCCAGCCCGGACCGACCGCACGCAGGTAACCGGGCAGGAAGGTCTTCTGCGCGAGATCGTTGTTGATCGCGCGGACGCGATGACTCGGCAGCGTGTACCAGTGGTCGGCGCCGTTGATCGCGAACGGATCGAACTTGCCCTTGCCGTCGACGCCGTCGCCCATGAATCCCGGCGCCAAGTCCTGTGTCGGCCAGCCCGCGCAGGCGGCGTGCTCGATACCGGTCAGCTTGCCTCCCGCGTCGAACGAGGCGTCGAACTGCTGCACCGAAGGCGAGCGTACGCAGTCGAAACGGACGTCGTCGGGACGCTCGAACACGAGCTTGACCGGCTTGCCGAGTTGCTGCGCCGCCAGTGCCGCCGGGATCATCGGATCGCCCCACAGGCGCCGCCCGTAGCCGCCGCCGAGGTAGTACTGGTGGATCACGATGTCCGCCTCTTCCATGCCGAGCGCTTTCGCCAGCACGGGGATGATCAGCGACTGCCACTGGTTGCCCGAATGGATGTGGCACTTGCCGTCGGCGAATTCGACGAGCGCGTTGGCGGGCTCCAGTGTGTAGTGCAACAGCGTGCCGGTGTTGTACGTCGCCGAGAGGGTCTTCGCGGCGCCCTGGCGGGCCGCCTCGACGTCGCCGATGTCGACGAACAGCGTGCCCGATTGTTTCTGGGCGGCGAGCGTGGCGCCGGCATTGAGGATGTCGGCTTCGCTGACGTCGGCGGTCGGCCCCGGCGTCCAGTCCACGGCAACCGCCTTGGCGGCCTTGATCGCCGCCGGGTAGTTCTCCGCGATGACGACGGCCCAGCCCTGCAGCACGTCGCTCGGGTCCGTCAACTGCAGGGTCTGCAGGTAGCCGGGAATGGCCTTCGCGTCCGAATCGTCGATGGAATCGATCGTGCTGCCGTAGCGGGTGGGCGGGATCAGCGGATGCGCGAACACCATGCCGGGCAGTTCCGCGTCGATCCCGTACATCGCCGAGCCGTCGGACTTCGCCGGCACGTCGAGCGCCTTCGCGGGCTTGCCGATCAGCGTGCGTTCGTTCGCCGGTTTCACCGGCATGGCGCCGAGTTCGTCGTCGCTGAACGTGCGGCTGACGTCGCCCTTCTGCACGATCTTGCCGAAGCCGATCGATTTGCCGCCCGCGGAGACCTGGCCGTTGCCGACCGTGCAGTCCGCCGGATCGACGTCGAGCATTGCCGCACCGGCGTCACGCAGTACGCTGCGGCCGGCCGCGCCGGCCTGCGACAGCATCTTGAACGTCGTGTGCACCGACCAGGAACCGCCGGTGACCATGTAGCCCCACTTCGGGTCCGAGTCGATGTGCTTGATCGACACCTTGCTCCAGTCGGCGCCGAGCTCGTCGGCGACGATGCGTGCCAGCGCGGTGCCCACGTGCTGGCCCATCTCGGCCTTGGCGATATTGATGAGGACGGCGCCATTGCCGTCGACCACGTACCAGACCGTCGGCGAGAAACGGGAACTCGCCCCACTGGCGGCCATGTCTCCGGCCGCTTCTTCCTTGCTGCAGCCCGGCAGCACCATGCCGAGGCCCATGACGAGGCCGGCGCCGGCACTCGTCGCGATGAATGTGCGGCGCGTCAGGCCGCCGCGGATTTCTTCGGCTCGCATTGCCATGACTACGCCCTCCCGCCGCCGGCGGCGGCCTTGATGGCACTGTGGATGCGCTTGTACGCCATGCAGCGGCAGAAATTGCCGTTCATCGCCGAGCGAATCTCGTCATCGCTCGGCGAGGGATTCTTCGTGAGCAGGCTGGCGGCCTGCATGATCTGGCCCGCCTGGCAGTAGCCGCATTGCGGTACCTGGCCGTCGACCCAGGCTTTCTCGAGGGCCTTGCCGACCGGCGTATCCAGGCCTTCGATCGTCGTGACCGACTTGCCGGCCACGGTACTGACGGGCGTGACGCAGGAGCGTGTGGCGGCGCCGTCGATGTGCACGGTGCAGGCGCCGCACAAGGCAATGCCGCAACCGTACTTGGTGCCCTTGAGTTTGAGTTCGTCCCGGATTACCCACAGCAATGGAGTGTCGGCCGCGCTGTCGGATGAGACGGACTTGCCGTTCAGTTCGAATTCGATCACTTCGATACCCCCTGGAATATTCCCGGTTGTGTGATCTCATTCTAGTACATCCCCGCGGCGCGTCGCTGCCGCGGGTTACGGCTTCACCAGGGTGGGCGCCGGCGGAGTTTCCCGGGTACTTGCGGGCGCACGACGCAGAAGGCCATGCCGGCCGGGTCCTCGAGCACTTCCCAGGTCTTGATCCTGTACTTGCGCTTCGCGCCCGCGGCTTCGAGTCGTGCAACTTCCGCCGTGACCGAATCCGACTCGATGTCGAGGTGGACGCCCGGATCTTTCTCCACGCGCTGCACAAGCACGATCAGGCCGTCGCTGGCGCCCTTGAGCGTCGTATAGCGCTGTCCCTTGCGCGGTGCACGCGGCGACTTTGCGCCGAGCGCCCGCGCCCAGAACGCCACGCAGGCGTCGTAGTGTTCCGGCAGCACGTCGATGACCAGGCCGGCCAGGCGGCTTCGGTGTCCCTTGCTTTTTCGCTGCGCCATGGATGACCCTCCGATCCGAAGTAACTGTTAAAACGTAAAATACTGGTTACACGCAGGAACATTCCGCTTAAGGTAACTCTGATCGATTCGATACTGCTTCGTCATTGCGAGCGAAGCGAAGCAATCCGGAGTTTGAAATGAACGAGATGTGGATTGCCGCGTCGCTTCGCTCCTCGCAATGACGAATTAATCAGAGTTACCCTAACCTGTCAATCGGCTTATACTGGTTACCATGCGCGTTCCCGGATCCATCCGATCGATCGATTTCGAGGGCGGCCATCCGGCCCTGGATTTCGTCAATACGGTGGATGCCTGGACCGCCGCCGAACCGCGGGATTCCTGGTCGACGCCCGCCGAACTCCTCGCCTGGCACCAGCACCGTGGCCTGCTCGCCCCCGGGACCGCCGACGCCTTCGCG
>JBAUVS010000664.1:0-2185 GCA_049583345.1 Woeseiaceae bacterium | reverse complement strand
ATACATGGCGTGCATACATGAAGTGCTCCCTCCTGTTGCCTGATCGAGGGCGTTGCGGAAATCCGGGTCGATGGACAGGATCGAAGGCCCCGTCGATCAACTGATCATAATCGGATAGTTAACTTGATTAGTCAAGGGTGTTCTGGGAGTATTCCCGAGATTAACAAATCCAGTACATTCAATGAGGTCCGGAATGGACGTTTGTTCTGTCATCAAGGCGCGCTTGCAGGAACTGGGATTGGAGCAGAAGGATCTCGCCGCGGCCGCCGAGGTCACCGAGTCCTACATTTCCCAGTTGCTGACCCGCAAGAAGTTGCCGCCGGCGCCGGATCGAACGGACATCTACGAAAAGATGGGCGCATTCCTGCGCCTTTCCCGGGGTGAACTGACCCGGCTGGCTCGCGCCCAGCGCATGGACGAGCTCAGGCGCGGTTATGACGAACCCGAAGGACCGCTGCTGAAGGAGACACGCGACCTGGTATTGCGCAAATGCGTCCCGGATCGGCGGGAGCAGATTCGCGCGATCGTCGAACGCCAGGCGTTCGGCGAACTCGAACGGCTGATTACCCAGAAGCTGCTCGACGTCGTCAGGCGTGTCGCACGCGCCGAACTCGACAATGAGGCCTGGCTCCGCGAGGTCGCCGAGTTGAGCGGCAAATCTTACGAGCAGTTCCGGGTCATCGTCCTGGAGTTCCTCGATACGGATATTTTCAACGTCTCGACCGAGGACTGCGTTTCTTTCCTGGACCCGTTGATCGCGTGCTGGGACATCGACCTCCTGAACTTCGACATGGCAATTACCCTGAACGAGCGACTCGCTCCCGGGCAGCCGAGGAAGTTCGCTTACGTCGAGAAAGACGATGACACGCCTGGCGAAGATGAACCCGGGCTGGTCGCATTCCTCCGGGATGCGAAACTCAGTGGCGATGTTTCCGAAGAGGAACTCGAATTCCTGAGGAGACTGAAATTCAAACGGAGGCGGCCGGGCGCACTCTACTACTACCGCGAGCTGCAAAATCTCAGGGACCCGTTACATTTTGAATTCGCGGAGAATTGAGACGGGACGGATTCAACCGGTTTCGACGAACTGCAGGTCCGCGAGACGCGCGTACAGGGGATCGCGCCTGACGAGTTCGTCATGGCGGCCGATGTCGACGATCTTCCCGCGGTCCATGACGACGATGCGTGTCGCCTTGAGTACCGTGGCGAGACGATGCGCGATGATCAGCGTCGTGCGGCCCCGCATCAGCGTCACCATCGCCTCCTGCACGGCGCGTTCGCTCTCGGCATCGAGCGAACTCGTCGCCTCGTCGAGTAACAGGATGGGCGGGTCCTTGAGCAGCGCCCTCGCGATCGCGATGTGCTGACGCTGGCCGCCGGACAGCCGGGTGCCGCGTTCGCCGAGGAACGTGTCGTAGCCCTCGGGCAACTCGCGGATGAAGACGTCGGCCTGAGCGGCACGCGCGGCAGCCTCGATCGCTTCGGGCGCCGCGCCCGGGCGGCCGAAACCGATGTTCTCGCGGGCCGTCGCGCCGAAGATGACGGTCTCCTGCGGCACGAGACCGATGCACGAGCGCAGTGTCCGGGGGGCGACCTCGCGGATATCCACGCCGTCGATCCGGATCGCGCCCGACAACGGATCGTAAAAGCGCAGCAACAACTGGAACAGCGTGCTCTTGCCGGCGCCGGAAGGCCCGACGATCGCCACCGTCTCACCGCTGCCGACCTCCAGGCTGAAGTCGTCGACGGCGCGCGTGTCGGGCCGCGACGGGTAGCTGAACACGACGTTGCACAGGGAAATTTCTCCGCGGCCCGGCTCCGGAAACTGCTTCGGCTCCGGCGGCGCGACGATGGCCGGCGTCACTGCCAGCAATTCGGCGAGGCGCTCCATCGCGCCGGCGGCGCGCTGCACCTCGCCCCACATCTCGCTCAGGCCCGCCGAGGCGGCCGCCGCGAAGATCGCATACAACAGGAACTGGCCCAGCTCGCCGCCGGTCATCCGGTTCGCCATGACGGAGTGCGTGCCGACCCACAGCACGAACGTGATCGCGCCGAAGATGAACAGGATCGCCATGCCGGTCAGGAAGGCGCGCACGCGGATGCGCCGCACCGCGGTGCGAAACGCCGCCATCACGGCAGCGCCGAAACGCTCGCTCTGCAGCTTCTCCAGTGTGAACGCCTGCAC
>JBAUVS010000663.1:0-10062 GCA_049583345.1 Woeseiaceae bacterium | reverse complement strand
CTCTGATCAATTCGTCATTGCGAGGAGCGAAGCGACGCGGCAATCCACAGCTCGTTGATTTCAAACACTGGATTGCTTCGCTTCGCTCGCAATGACGAATCGCTTTCCAATTGATCAGAGTTTCCCTAGGCCGACGGCAGGACGATCGTGATCTCGGCACCGCCCAGGCGGGACCGGCCGATGGAGAGCGTCCCGCCGTAGGACTCGGCGATGTCCTTGACGACGGCGAGTCCGATGCCGTGGCCCGGCGTCGATTCGTCGAGTCGCGTCCCACGCTGCAACAGAAGCTCGGCGGCTTCTTCCGGGATCCCGGGCCCGTCGTCGCCTACCGCCAGTACCATGCCGCGGCCGGCCGAATCCGGTACGGACCGCCGCACGGAGATCGATACGCGGCGGCGACACCACTTGCAGGCGTTGTCGAGCAGGTTGCCCGCGAGTTCCAGGAAATCGCCCTTGTCGCCGCGAAAACGGACCCCCTCGTCGATGTCCACGTCGATCAGGGGCGACTTGTCGTGATACACCTTGGCCATGCCGTCAACGAGGCGTTCTACTTCCCTGCGCACCGACATGGCCGCCAGGACGAGCTTGCCGGCGCCGTGCGCCCCCGGCTTGCGCAGCTGGTAGCGCACGATCTCGTCCATGCGGTCGATCTGCTCGTTGAACCGATCGGCGATCGAGCGAAGCTTCTCCTGCTGCAACAGCGCCCGCATCGCGGCGAGCGGCGTCTTCAGGCTGTGCGCCAGGTTGTCCAGCGTGGTCTTGTAGCGATCCGAACGCGCGCGTTCGCTGTCGATCAGGAGGTTCATGTTACGGGCCACGCCGCGGAGTTCCGTCGGGAACACGCCCGCCAGCGACTCTCGCCGGCCCTCTTCGATCTCGCCGATCTGCGTCTCGATCTGCCGTAACGGCCGCAGCAGGCCCCGCAGCAGCGCCGCGATGGCGAGCAACATGATCAGCGCGACGGCCGCGAACCAGCCGAAGAGCTGATGCCGGAATTGCGCCACCTGCGCATTGAAGGAATCCAGGCTCTCGGCGACCTTGAACACGAAAGGTCTGAGCTGCTCGTCCGGGAACTCCCATTCCACGGCCATGCTGAGCGTCAGCAGGGGGGTGCCATCGCCGAGCTGTTCGTGCAGGAACAGCAGGTTGCCGTCCTTCGAGACGGCACCGAAGGGTATCTCGATGCCGAGCGCGGAGCGCGACCGCCAGACGGTCTTGCCGTCGGCGCCGCGGATCTCCGCGTACAGGCCCGAGCCGATCGTGCCGAAGCGCGCCTCGTGCAGGTCGGGCGGCATCTCCAGCGTGCCGTCGTCGGTCGATTCCGCGGCGGCCAGCAGGCCCATGAGCTGGCCGTCCAGGATGTCCTCCTGCGCCTGTTCGCCCGCCTTGCTGAAGGCGATGTCGAGCACGGCGATCGTCGCGCCGAAGAACAACAATAGCAACACGCTGACGGAGATCAACAGGCGGGCGCTGAGCGAAGACACGCTGTCGCTCAGTCGGTGTGAGTACGTTCCAGCGCGAAGCGATAGCCGCGTCCGCGCAGCGTCTCGATCGGCTTGATCGCATTGTCCGGATCGAGTTTCTTGCGCAGCCGGCCGATGAAGACTTCGATCACGTTGCTGTCGCGTTCGAAGTCCTGGTCGTAGAGTCTTTCGGTCAGTTCCGTCTTCGAGACGACCTGGCCGGCGCGGACCATCAGGTATTCCATGATCTTGTATTCGAAGCTCGTCAAATCGATGGCGACGTCGTCGACGCTGACTTCCTGACGGGACATGTCCAGCTTGACCGGGCCGGCGGTCATGACGGACGACGCCCACCCGCCGCTGCGGCGCAGCAATGCGTTGACTCTCGCGGTCACCTCTTCGACGTGGAACGGCTTCACGACGTAGTCGTCGGCGCCGGCATCCAGGCCGTCCACCTTGTCTTCCCAGCGGTCACGCGCGGTCAGGATCAGGATCGGGAAAGTGCGCCCCTTCTGTCGCGCCTCGCGGATGATATCGAGGCCCGAGATCTCCGGGAGCCCGAGGTCGATGATCGCCAGGTCGATCGGATATTCGAGTGCGCAGTACAGGCCTTCCCGGCCGTCCGCTGCCTGCTCGACCGCGAAACCCGCCTCCGAAAGCTTCGCGGCGAGCGATTCGCGCAGGGTGGCATCATCTTCGATCACGAGCAGGCGCATCGGGGTATCGTCCGGCCGACAGTTAGCGATCCCGGCGACAGCCGCGAATCTCGATGGTCCTGACCTTGCCGTCCTTGGTCAGCACCTTGATGCGGTGGACCTCGCGGTTACCGTCGATCTTCGTCTTCGCGCTCAGGATCTTGCCGCCGGTCTCCCTGCGTACCTGCTCGATCGCTTCCGACAGCGACAGGCAGCCGTTTTTCTGCGCGGTACGGTTGTCCGTCCTTGCGGCGCCGTCATCGAAGCGTGCGAGCAGGTCGTCGGACGCAGCGTCCCGATGGAAGGCGTAGGTCGCCACCGGAGAGATGGCGAGCAGGGTGCTCAGGATCAATGTCAGAAGGAGTCGCAAAGCGTGATACCGGAGGTTCGTGGCGAAGTTATCGGTCGGCGCCGCACAAGTGTGGTACGCCGACCGATGGATTGCAATGCGCTGCCTCACACCCGGATGGCGTCGTTCAGCCCGCCGGACGCACGTTGACCTGCACGCGAAGCCGCGGACCCGGGTCGTACGGCATGCGGGTCTGGTACTTCTGGCCGTGGTAGCGGTAGACGACGTCGTAACCGTCGATCCGCTGCTCCTGGTGCGTCGTGTAATGAGTCTCGCAACGGCGCACGGGCTGCGTACGTTCGACGTAGCCGGACGCATAGCCGGCACGTCGCCTCGCGGAATCGTTGCCGATCGCGGCGCCGACGAGCGAGCCCGCGACGGTCGCCGCGTCCCTGCCGCTGCCGCTGCCGAACTGGTGTCCGACCACACCGCCGATGATGGCGCCGAGGAACGTGCTGGCGCCGACGCCCGGAGGCTGCTCGTATTCCCGGACGGTCTCGGTGTCGTTCCAGCATTCCTCGACCGGCGTCCTGACGGTGACGTAGCGAACGACCGGCTGCGAGCTGAGTACGTTCGCATAGTCGTACACGGCCGGGCCGCGTCCGTCTGCGAAAGCGGAGGTGGAAACCCCGAGCAGCACGGCGGCTGCCGCCAGGCCTGCTGTCACTCGTTTGCTGTTCATAGCCTTCTCCATTGCCACTTTGCGCCGGCTTTTTGCCAGCCACGGTGAGCAGACTACGACCGTGCCAATGAACCGGGCCTGAATGAGCGGGTATCACGGCTGAAGCCGCTCCTACAGGTGCTATTAAGCCACCGCGGTCAATTCGCATCCGTAGGAGCGGCTTCAGCCGCGATCAGTGGTTACGGCACTAGCCTACGCGGGCCTTGGCGGCGCGCCATTCCTCTTCGAGTGCGTCGAGCGACAGGTCGGCGATGTCCCGGCCTGCGGCGCCGATGGCCTGCTCCATGGCGCGGAACCGACGCTCGAACTTGCGATTGGCGGCGGCCAGCGCGGTCTCCGCGTCGACACCGAGATGCCGGGCCAGGTTCACGACGGCGAACAACAGGTCGCCGAATTCCTCGTGGGTTCGCGCCGCGTCCCCGCCGGCGTCGGCGAGCTCGGCCAGCTCCTCGTCGATCTTGTCGCGGGCGCCGGAGGCATCCGGCCAGTCGAAACCGATGGCGCCGGCGCGTTTGCCGAGCTTCTGCGCCCGTTTCAGGGCCGGCAGTGCGTGCGCGATCCCGGCGACGGCGCTGCTGTCGTCCACCGCCTCCCGTTCGCCGGCCTTGATCCGCTCCCAGCTGCCGGGGACGTGCCCGGCCGCCCGCTCGGCGGCATCGCCGAACACGTGCGGATGGCGGCGCAGCATCTTGTCGGTGATCGCGGCCGCGACGTCGCCGAACGCGAACAGGCCCGCCTCCTCGGCCATCCGCGAATGAAAGACGACCTGGAACAGCAGGTCACCGAGCTCGTCGCGCAGGCAATCCGTGTCCGCGCGCGCGATCGCGTCGGCGACCTCGTAGGCTTCCTCGATCGTGTAGGGGACGATGCTCGCGAAGTCCTGTTCCAGGTCCCAGGGGCAACCTTCGTCCGGATCCCGGAGCTTTGCCATTACTTCAAGTAATTTATCAATATGCTTCATAACTAATTGTTAAGTAATGCTATTAATGAAGCGATCGATGATGAACGCCGTCGCGCCCCAGATGCGCCGGCCGTTGAAATGGTATTCGGCCATCGTCACGGTGCTGCCGTGCAGCCGGCGTTCGACGAAGACGCGGTTGGCGGGTTCGAGCAGGAACGCGAGCGGTACCTCGAACGCACTGTCGACCTCGATGGCGTCGATCGCGGGTTCGGTGCCGCGCTCGACCAGGCCGACGACCGGCGTCACGGCAAACCCCGTCACGGTCGGCATCGGGCGCAGGAAACCGATGATGTCGACCTGCGCGGGGGCGATGCCGACCTCTTCTTCCGTTTCCCTGAGCGCCGTCGCGGCGATGTCGCCGTCGCAGGCCTCCATCCGTCCGCCGGGGAAACTCACCTGCCCCGCATGGTGCCGGAGGCCGGCCGAGCGCTGCGTGAGCAGCAAGGCGAGCCTGCCGGGGTCGTGCTGCATGACCGGGATCAGTATGCCGGCCGGCGTCAGCGACTCGGTGAGTCGTTGCCGGGTATCGACGGGCCAGTGTTCGCTCCCGGCAGGCAGGACGACGTCCAGAGGATCGCTCGGGAGCGCCGTCACCGCCAGGCGCTGCTTCAAATAGTCGGCGGTGATCGCGGGGCTGATTGCCATCTAGTTCTTGATGCCGCCCTCGGTCAACGCGGCCGGGTCGAGCAGCCGGTCGAGTTCCTCGTCGGTCAGGTCCGTCATCTCGCGGGCGATCTCCTTGACCGGGCGGCCTTCGGCGTACGCCTTCTTGGCGATGGCGGCGCCCTGCTCGTAGCCGATGACCGGATTGAGCGCCGTCACCAGGATCGGATTGCGGTCCAGGGCGCGGTTGAGGTTGTCGACGTTGACGGTGAAACCGGCGATGGCCCGGTCGGCGAGACAGGTACAGGCGTTGGCCAGCAGATCGATGCTCTGCAGCAGGTTCAGAGCGACCACCGGCAGCATCACGTTGAGCTGGAAATTGCCGGACTGGCCCGCGACCGCGACGGTCACGTCGTTGCCGAACACCTGCGCGGCGACCATCGTGACCGCCTCCGGGATGACGGGATTCACCTTGCCCGGCATGATGCTCGAGCCCGGTTGCAGGGCCGGCAGCGCGATCTCGCCCAGGCCGGCGAGCGGCCCCGAATTCATCCAGCGCAGATCGTTCGCGATCTTCATCAGGCTGACAGCCAGGACGCGCAGCTGGCCGGAGACTTCCACGGCCGCATCCTGGCTGCTCAGTGCCTCGAATCGCGATGCCGCGACGGAGAAGCCGATCCCGGTTTGCTCGCCGAGCAGCACGGCCACCTTGCTGCCGAATTTCGGATGCGCGTTGATCCCCGTGCCTACCGCGGTCCCGCCCTGCGCGATCGCCGTGAGGCGGGCGAGCGAATCGGTGAGCCGCTCGGCGGCGTGATCGATCTGCGAGCGCCAGCCGTCCAGTTCCTGGCCCAGCGTCACCGGCATCGCGTCCATCAGGTGCGTGCGGCCGGTCTTCACGATGTCGCGCAGCTCGTCTGCCTTGTTCTCGAGGACCTCGGCAAGATGCCGCAACGCCGGCAGCAGCGCCTCGTGGATCGCGATCGACGCACTGACGTGCACACAGGTCGGGATGACGTCGTTGCTGCTCTGGCTCATGTTGACGTGATCGTTCGGATGCACTTCCTTGCCGAGGTGTCCGCTTGCCAGATGGGCGATGACCTCGTTGGCGTTCATGTTCGAACTCGTGCCGGAGCCGGTCTGGAACACGTCGATCGGAAACTGGGCGTCGTGCTCGCCGGCGACGACTTCCATGGCCGCCTTCTGAATCGCAATCGCGACATCGCTCTTCATGAGCCCGAGTTCGGCGTTCGCTCCGGCCGCGGCCCATTTCACCAGCCCGAGCGCCGAGATGAAGCGCGACGGCATCGGCATGCCGCTGATCGGGAAATTGTCGACGGCCCGCTGCGTCTGCGCGCCCCACAGTGCGTCTTCCGGGACCTGCAACTCGCCCATGCTGTCGTGCTCCGTACGAAAACCCTTCTTGCTCATTGCCTGCCGAACCTCATGGTCTATGATGAGCGCTGCCGCGGATGTATCATTCGCGCTTCGCGCGCGCAAGTCTACACCGGTTTCCACTGCATGAAAGTCTCGACGCTGAGAGCCCTTTCACCGACCGACGGGCGCTATGCCGACAAGGTCGAGGGCCTCCGAGACATCTTCAGCGAATTCGGCCTGCTCTCCTACCGCGTGCTCGTCGAAGTCCGCTGGCTGCAGTGGCTGGCCGACGAACCGGAGATCGACGATCTGCCCGCGTTGTCGCCCGTCATGAAAGACGTCCTCAACCACATCGTCGACGATTTCGGTCTCGACGATGCCGAACGCATCAAGGCGATCGAGGCGAAGACCAATCACGACGTCAAGGCGGTCGAGTATTTCATCCGCGAGCGGCTGGGGGACGGTCCCGAGACGCGCCGGGTCAAGGATTTCCTGCATTTCGGCTGCACATCCGAGGACATCAACAACCTCGCCTACGGGCTGATGTTGCGTACCGCGCGCAGCGACGTGTTGTTGCCGCCGATGCGGGACGTGCTCGCGAAGCTGAAATCGATGGCCCGCGAACATGCCGATCGCCCCATGTTGTCGCGCACGCACGGACAGACGGCGAGTCCGACGACGCTGGGCAAGGAGATGGCGAATTTCGTATCGCGACTCGATCGCGCCCAGCGCAAGTTCCAGAACGTCGAGGTCCGCGGCAAGTTCAACGGCGCGGTCGGCAACTTCAACGCACACGCAATCGCGTATCCCGACGCGGACTGGGTCCGAATCGGCCAGAGCTTCGTCGAATCCCTGGGGCTGGATCCGAATCCATACACGACACAGATCGAGCCGCACGACTGGATCGCCGAGTACGCGCACGCGCTCATGCGCTACAACACGATCCTCGTCGACCTGTGCCGCGACGTGTGGGGCTACGTCTCGCTGGGCTATTTCCGGCAGCAGGTTGCGAAGGACGAAGTCGGATCCTCGACGATGCCGCACAAGGTGAATCCCATCGATTTCGAGAACGCGGAAGGCAACCTCGGCGTCGCCAACGCGCTGCTGGGCCACTTTGCCGCGAAATTGCCGGTCTCGCGCTGGCAGCGCGATCTCACCGATTCGACGGTGCTGCGCAATCTCGGCGTGAGCCTCGCCTATGTCCTGATCGCGCTCAAGTCCTTGCGCAGGGGTCTCGACAAGCTGCTGGTCGACGACGCGGCGCTCGCGGCGGACGTCGACCGTGCCTGGGAGGTGCTGGCCGAAGCCGTGCAGACCGTATTGCGTCGCTGCGGCGTGCCGGAGCCGTACGAGAAACTGAAGGCCGTGACGCGCGGCCGCCCGGTCAACCGCGAAATCCTCCACGAGTTCATCAATTCCCTGGATATTCCCGCCACGGAAAAGACCCGGCTGCTCGCGCTGTTGCCCTCCGGGTACACCGGGCTCGCCGGCGATCTGGCCAAACGGCTCTGAAATTCGCGCTTCTTGCTCATAGCTGATCACCGGGACCCATATGTGAAATCGGACGGGTCCGCCGGCGACGTCTGCGACCGGGCCGAATCCCGCGCCGCGCAACGGATGGGAATAGTTCGCATCGCCGACAAGCGCTCTCAAAACGTGACGCAGTTGGCACAGTGGAACTTGTCCACCCGGTAAGATGCGGTTCTGCGAGCATATTTGTTTTCTGCGGGAATCCGACGCGCGAGATATGGAACAGGCACGAGAGAGAGGCAGACGCTGGGTCATATCGACGCATGAGGAAATGCGTCAGGCAGTGATCGATGTCGCTCGCGAAGCAACCCGCAAGGTATCCATTTTTACGCACGACCTGGAGCCGGGCATCTACGACGATCCCGATTTCCTCGAGGTCATCAAGCGCCTCGTGCTGTCGCAGACATACGCCCGCATCCGCGTCCTGATCGCGGATCCGTCTCGCGCCATCAAGAACGGCAACAACTTCGTGCACCTCGGCCGGCGCCTGAATACCTACATCGAGTTCCGCCACGTGCGTGAAGACTTGCGCACGCATGCCGAATCGTTCTGCATCGCCGACGAGATCGCCCTCGTCTACCGCCTGCAAGCCAACAAATGGGAAGGCATCGCAGACACCTACGAGCCTGCCGTCGCGAAGCTGTACGGCAAGATGTTCGACGAAATATGGCTCGCGAGCGAAGTGGAAGTGGAATTCCGTCAACTGGGAATCTGAAACAACAAGAATGTATCCGACGGACCTGACAGTCTCCGCGATAGTGGAGGACAACGGCCGGTACCTGATCGTCGAGGAACGTGCGGCGGGCCGGACCGTGCTCAACCAGCCCGGGGGCCACATCGAGGGCGGCGAATCGCCCGAAGTCGCCGTGATCCGCGAGACCCTCGAAGAGACCGGCTGCGACATCACCTGCGGCGAACTGATCGGCGTGTATCTCTGGATACATCCGCAGACCCGCCAGCAGTTCCTGCGCATCGCCTACGTCGCGAAATTCCTGGCCTGCGACGAGCAACGCAAGCTCGACGAAGCCGTGGTAGCCCGCAAATGGCTGACGCGCCAGGAACTCGAGAGCCGGCGCGACCGGCTGCGCTCGCCGCTCGTGCTGCGCTGCATCCGCGACTACGAGTCGGGCCGCCGGCAGACCGATATCCTGTTTTCCGGCATGCTGCCGCTGCAACGTCACGTCGACGCCGTCCTCGCCACCGCCGACCTGGTCTGATATTCGCGGCTTCAGCCGCGATCCCCCGCCGTCCCGATTGACACATGGCGGTACAATAAGCCGATCATGTTCGCAGAACTTCGCAATCGGAAGATCGTCGTCGGCCTGTCCGGCGGGGTCGATTCGGCCGTGGCCGCCCTGCTGCTGAAAGACGCAGGCGCGGACGTCGAGGCCCTGCACATGACCAACTGGGAGGACGACGACGGCTACTGCGAGGCGGCGCGTGACCTGCAGGACGCGCGCCGCGTCTGCGAGCAGCTCGGAATCGTCCTGCATCACGCGAATTTCGCGAAGCAGTATCGCGAGCGCGTGTTCGAGCATTTCCTCGCCGAATACCGCGCCGGGCGCACGCCGAACCCGGACGTGTTGTGCAATCGCGAGATCAAATTCGGCGTGTTCCGTGACTACGCGAAGCGCCTCGGTGGCGAGCTGCTGGCGACCGGGCATTACGCACGGACGGCACGGGTCGACGGCGAACCGGCGCTGCTGAAGGCCGCGGACGCGGACAAGGACCAGAGCTACTTCCTGCACGCGGTAAGCTGCGAAGCGCTCCGCGACACAGTGTTTCCGCTCGGCGATTTCGTCAAGGCCGAGGTGCGGGGCATCGCCCGCGATCGCGGACTCGTCGTGCACGACAAGAAGGACAGCACCGGCATCTGTTTCATCGGCGAGCGGCCGTTCCGTGAATTCCTCGGCACCTACCTCCCTGCGCAACCCGGGCCGATGCTGACACCGGACGGCCGGCACATGGGGGAGCATCTCGGGCTGATGTACTACACGCCGGGCCAGCGCCAGGGGCTGGGCATCGGCGGGCGCGGCGACGCCGGCGGTGCCCCCTGGTACGTCGTGGACAAGGACCTTGGGCGCAACGCGTTGATCGTCGATCAGGGCGACAGCCCGCTGCTGCTCAGCAGCGCGCTTGTCGCCTCGAAGCCGCACTGGATCGGCCGGTCGCCGGCCGGGCTGACGGGAGGCGTGAGACTGGCGGCCAAGGTCCGCTATCGGCAGCCCGATCAGGACTGCACGGTGACGGCGACGACGGACGATGCGCTGGAAGTCCGCTTCCAGACGCCGCAACGCGCCGTGGCGCCGGGGCAATACGTCGTGTTCTACGCCGGGCAGCGCTGCCTTGGGGGCGCGCTGATCGAACGGGCCGTGCGCGAGGGATCGGCGGCGGTGAGCCGC
>JBAUVS010000662.1:0-5055 GCA_049583345.1 Woeseiaceae bacterium | reverse complement strand
CGGCCGTCGATGCGGCCGACACCGCCGACGATCGCCGGGTCGTCGGCGTACATGCGGTCGCCGTGCAGCTCCTGGAAATCGGGCGCGATGATGTCGAGATAGTCGAGCGTGTACGGCCGCATCGGGTGCCGCGCGACTTGCGCGATCTGCCAGGCACTCAGCTTGGCGAAGATGCTGCGGGTCAGCGACTCACTCTTGGAACGCAGCCGCGCGACTTCGTCGGTGATGTTGATCTCCGAGTCGTCGCCGACGAAACGCAGCTCCTCGATCTTCGCCTCGAGCTCGGCGATGGGCTGTTCGAAATCGAGGAATTTGAGGTCCATGCCTACATGATCTCCCGGTTCGGTGCGTACAGCATGCGCACGTTCTGGCTGCCGAGGAGCTCCGTAAGCTTGTCCCTGAGCTCGCGGCTGGGACGGACGGCCCATCCCGGCCCGAGGCTGAGCCTGGCCGAGGCCGTGTCCCCGACGTATTGCACCGAAACGTCGCAGTTCCCCTCGCGGTAGGGTAACAGGAGGTCGTGCAGCTTGACGAGCAGTGCCTCGCCCTGGCCGTTGGACCCGAGGCTTAGCACCATCGACTTCGCGCGGCTTTCGATGACGCGATCGATGTGGACGACATTCTTCACGTTGACCGTCCATGCGCCGAGGAACTCGTCGTAACGCAACGGCCCGCTGATGACCACGACCTCGTCCTTCACGAGCAGGTGACGGAATTCGGCGAACGCCTCGCTGAACAGGCCCACTTCCATGCGCCCCGAATCGTCGTCGAGCACGATGCTGACCCGGTTACCGCGCTTGCGCACTTCGACCACCAGGCCCGCGACCGTGATGTCGCGCCGCGACGCATCGAAACCGCGTTCGCCCCGGGTCCCCTGCGGCTCCGGTTCGGCGACGAGGTCGCCGAGCCTGCCGTCGACGAACGCCATGGCGTCGGCCCGCACCGCGTCGAATGGATGGCCGGTGAGATACAGGCCCAGCGCCTCCTTCTCGTTGTTGAGCCGGGTGCGGTCCGGCCATTCGGCCAGCTCGGCATGCGCGGACGCCACGACGGCCGCGGCGGGTTGCCCCTTCGCCTGCAGCTTGCCCGGCTCGATCCCGAACATGTCGTTTTGCCCGGCCGCCGCGGCCCGCGCCTCCTGCTCGGCGCCCGCGAGCGCTTCCGGCAGTTCGTGCATGAGGCCGCGCCGCGTCGAGCCGAACGTGTCCATCGCACCCGCCTTGATCATCGCTTCCAGCGCGCGGCGGTTCACGCGCTCGTGATCGAGCCGGTGACAGAAGTCACTCAGGCTGCTGTACGGTCCGTTCGCGTCGCGTTCGGCGATCAGCGATTCCACCGCGCCGCGGCCGACGCCCTTGATCGCGCCGAGCCCGTACAGGATCGTCCGCTCGTCCATCACGGTGAAAGCAAACGCCGAGCGGTTGAGGTCGGGCGGCAGCAGCCGGAGTTGTTGCTTGCGGCAATCGTCCTTCAGCGTCACCAGCCGATCCGTGTTGTCCAGGTCGGCGCTCATCGCCGCCGCCATGAACGCCGCCGGATAGTTCGCCTTGAGATACGCCGTCTGGTACGTGAGGACGGCGTACGCGGCCGAATGCGACTTGTTGAATCCGTAGCCGGCGAATTTCTCCATCAGGTCGAAGATGCGCGTGGCGGATTGCTGCGTGACGCCGCGTTCGACCGCGCCGGAAACGAAGATCTCGCGCTGCAGCGCCATCTCCTCGGGTTTCTTCTTGCCCATCGCCCGGCGCAAGAGGTCTGCGCTGCCCAGCGTGTAGCCGGCCAGCAACTGCGCGATCTGCATGACCTGTTCCTGGTACAGGATCACGCCGTAGGTCGCTTCCAGCAAGGGCTTGAGGTCGGGGTGCAGGTAATCGATGTCCTCCTGGTCGAGCGCGTGCCGGCGCGTGATGAAATCGTCCACCATGCCGGATTGCAGCGGACCCGGACGGAACAGCGCGACCAGCGCCACCAGGTCGTCGAATCGGTCGGGCCGCATGCGCTTGATCAGGTCGCGCATGCCGCGCGACTCGAGCTGGAAGATGGCGGCCGTCTGCGTGCTGCGCAGGAGTTCGAAGGTCGGTGCGTCGCGCATGGAGATGCGGTGGATGTCGAGGCGGGCTTCGGCGTGCGTTTCGTTGATGATCTTCACTGCCCTGTCGATGATCGTCAGCGTTTTCAGGCCCAGGAAGTCGAATTTCACGAGGCCGATCGCCTCGACGTCGTCCTTGTCGAGTTGCGTGATCGTGTGCGTACCGCCTGATTCGCGGTACAGCGGCGTGAAGTCGGTGAGCGGGCCCGGTGCGATGACGACACCGCCCGCGTGTTTGCCCGCATTGCGCACCAGGCCCTCGAGCGAGCGAGCGAGATCGATGATCGACGTCACGTCTTCGTCGTCCCGGTAGATCGTCGCGAGTTCCTCCGACTGTTCCAGTGCCTTGTCCAGCGTGATGCCCAGGTCGAACGGCACCAGCTTGGCGACGCGGTCGACGAGGCCGTACGGCTGGCCGAGGACGCGGCCGGCATCGCGGATGACGGCCCGGGCTGCCATCGTGCCGAAGGTGATGATCTGAGCGACGCGGTCGCGCCCGTAGCGCTCCGCGACGTACTCGATGACCCGATCCCGGCCCTCCATGCAGAAGTCGATGTCGAAGTCGGGCATGGAAACCCGCTCCGGATTCAGAAAACGCTCGAACAGGAGGTCGTGACGCAGCGGGTCGAGGTCGGTGATGCCGAGCGCCCACGCGACCAGCGAACCGGCGCCCGAACCCCGTCCCGGCCCCACCGGGATTTGGTTGTCGCGTGCCCAGTGGATGAAATCGGCGACGATCAGGAAGTAACCCGCGAAGCCCATTCCGACGATCACGTCGAGTTCGGCCCGTAAGCGCTCGCGGTAGGGTGCCGCGACCGCTTCCCGCTCTCCGGCCGGTATCGCTTCGCTCTCGTAGAGCAGTTGCAGCTGTGTCTCCAGCCGCTCGCCGGCCTGGTGCACGAGGAACTTGGCCTCCGTCTGGCCCGCGGGAACCGGGAAGGCCGGCAACACGGTCTTGTCCAGCGACAGATCGAGATTGCAGCGCCGCGCGATCTCGAGTGCATTGTCGAGCGCTTCCGGCACGTCGGCGAACAACGCGCGCATCTCCTGTGCGCCGCGCAGGTATTGCTCGGCGCTGTACAGGCGTGGCCGGTCCGGTTCGGCCAGGCTGCGGCCGTCGTGTATGCAGACGCGTGCCTCGTGCGCGTCGAAATCCCCGCGCTGCAGGAAGCGCACGTCGTTACCGGCGACGACGGGCACACCCAGGGCACCGGCCAGCTCCAGGCTGCCGCGGTTGCACTCGTCTTCGCCGGCGCGATGCGTGCGCACGAGCTCCAGGTAGTAACGGTCCCCGAACACCTGCAGCCAGTGTTGCAATCTCGACTTCGCCTCGTCGTCGTGACCCGCGGTCAACGCCTGTCCGACGTCGCCCGCCGTGCCGGCCGACAGGGCGATCAGTCCGGCGCAGTTCTCCGCGGTCAGCCATTGGGTTCGTGCGAACGCCTCGCCGCGCTCCTGCCCTTCCATGTAGCAGCGCGTCAGCAGGCAGGACAGGTTCCGGTAGCCGGCGTCGTCCTGGCACAGCAGGATCAGTGCCGACGTGCGGCCGTCGTCGGCCACGATCTGCAGGTCGACGCCGACGATCGGCTTGATGCCGGCCGCGAGCGCCTTGCGGCAGAACTTCACCATGCCGAACAGGTTGTTCCGGTCCGTGAGTGCGACCGCGGGCATGCCGTCTTCCGCACACCGGTCCATCAGCGCGGGGATACGCAGCGTGCTGTCGACCAGCGAATACTCGGTGTGGACGTGCAGGTGGACGAAACCTTCGCTGCTCATCCGGCGGCCCTCACCGGCGCGAAACTGCGCCGGTGCAGCTCGCAGGGACCGGCGCTGCGCAGCCGGTCGCGGTGGATTGCCGTGCCGTAACCCTTGTGCCGCGCGAAATCGTAGCCGGGGTACGCGGCATCCAGTGCGATCATGATCCCGTCGCGCGTCGTCTTGGCAAGGATGGACGCGGCGCTGATCGACGGCACGCTCTGGTCGCCCCGGATCACCGCCTCGCCGTCGATCGCCCGGCCCGCCAGCCGCACTGCCGGCAGCCGGTTGCCGTCGACCAGCAGCCACTTCGGCGGGATGCCGAGCGCCAGCACCGCACGGCGCATGGCCAGCATCGTCGCTTCGAGGATATTCAGCGCATCGATCTCGGCCACGTCGGCCCAGGCCACCGCACAGGCGAGCGCCCGCGAGCGGATTTCCGCGGCCAGCGAATCCCGCCGGGCCGGCGACAGGCGCTTGGAGTCGTCGAGCCCCGCGATCGGATGTGCCGGGTCGAGAATCACTGCCGCGGCAACGACCGGGCCGGCCAGCGGGCCGCGGCCGGCCTCGTCCACGCCCGCGGTCAGCTTGGCGTAGCGATTCAGCGGTTGTCGATGCATCGGGTTCAAGGTGACAGGCTGCGAGCCGGAGCGTCCTCAGTCCTTGCGCGCGAGCGACACGACCGCCTCGGCGGCCCTGTCGTCTGCGCCCAGCGCCAGTTCCGAGCGCAGTTTAGCAAATCGCCGGGTGACCGCGGTGCGGGCCTCCCGGTCGTCGAGAAAGCCACCGACCGCGTTCGCCAGCGCATCCGATGACACCGCTTCCTGGATGAATTCCGGGATCAGCGGCGTCTCCGTCAGCAGGTTCGGGAGCGTGTAATAGTCGGTCCTGATCAGGCGCAAGAGCCTGACGATCGCCGCGGTGAGCGGCGCGACCCGGTACGCGGCGACGGTCGGTTTGCCGAGCAATGCGGACTCCAGCGCGGCGGTGCCGGACGCCAGGAGTACCACGTCCGCCGCCGACATCGCTTCGATCGAGTCCCCGTCGACGAGTGTGAAGCGCTGCCGGACGGCCGCGTCCGCCAGCTGCGATTCGCACAGGGCGCGCAGTTTCGGGGCCGCCACCGGCATGACGAACCGCAGTTCCGGGCGTGCCCCCGCGAGCTGCGCCGCCGCGGCCGCAAATTCGGGGCCCAGCCGCGCCACTTCGCC
>JBAUVS010000661.1:0-7142 GCA_049583345.1 Woeseiaceae bacterium | reverse complement strand
GTACCGAAGCTATCGAAAGTATTTGACGAACGTAGGCCCGGGCTCCACCGCCGCCTGCAGGGCCATTTGTGTACAGGGCTTCAACTTCTCGACCAATTGTTTTCGCGTCGTCTTCAGTGGCTACTCGCCCGGCGACGCGCAGGCGGACATCACGATACTCCTCATCGCGACGATCGGGTTCGAGCTTCTGCCTGAGCGTCTCGCCAAATAGACTGTTTACGCCGATCAGGTCCAGGCGTAGTTCCTGCAGGTTCAGACCAATCAACTCAAACCGCCGGCGGACTATGTCGGCAGCCAGCTGTGCCCGTAAGGACGCCCCAGATCCTCCATAGCTGATTTCTCCCTCGCCGATGTAGCCGTCCTGATAACCCACGCTGACCTTCAACAGGTGTGTGCGCTCGCGGCCGGTTGCATTTTCTACGAGTACTTTGTTATCGCCAGTCTGTGTCACGGCAATTTTTGAAAAGTCCGCAATACCATCGGGTGTCAGGTACTCGTGTGGATCATGGATTTCGTAGAGCAACTGTTCTTTCACGGTAGCTTCCGACACGAGGCCACCAGCCGATGGAAGTTTCTGGATGGTAATCGCTCCATCCCTGGACATTTCTATAATGGGAAAGCCTACGTTCCAGAGTTCCGGAACGATCTTGTAGCCCGGATCGGCAAAATAGCCGCCCATGACCTGAGATCCGCATTCCAGCAGATGGCCGGCCGCAATCCCCTTTCCGATGAAGTCGCAGTCATCGAAGGAGTGACCGAATTCGTGCATGATTGGCCCGAGAGCGAGCGCGGGATCGGCAGTCCGGCCCGTAATCACAATGTCCGCACCAGCTTCCAATGCCTCGGTTATCTTTTGGGCGCCGGTGTAGGCGTTGGCAGAGATCACTTTGTCCCTGAGTGTGGAAAGTGTGGTATGCGTCTCCAGTGTTTCGAGGTGCACAAACTTGCCTAATCTGTCCACCACATCGTCGCCGGTGATAGCCGCAATCTTCAATTTGGAGAGACCGTGTTTGCGAGCGATTTCCAGAATCTTGCGGGCGGCGCCAATCGGGTTTGCCGCGCCCATGTTCGATACAATCCGAACCCTGCGATTCTTGATCGCCGGAATGACACGTTCCATGCGATATGGAAGCAATCCGTTGTAGCCTGCTTCGGGGTCCCGGAGCTTCTCCTGTTGCGCGATTGCAATTGTGCGCTCGGCAAGACACTCGAATATGATGTAGTCCAGGTCACCGTGCTCGATAAGGGCGACGGCTGGCTCCACGCGGTCGCCCGCGTAACCGGCGCCAGAACCTATTCTGATACTTTTCATTCCGGTTGACCGGACAGGTAGCCGGGCGGCATCAGTTAACGACGCGGCTGCCCTGGCGCCGGCGGGTGTGTACCGGAGGCAGGGGGAAATGCCGTTATCCGCGCCGGCACCAGGGCGTCAGTGTTTGCATGTTTTGGCTTCAAGCTTGGCATGACGAAAGTCCCCCGAAATCTGATCCAAACGACGTCGCGCCGGTTTTGCAAGTACTCGTGAATACCGAGTCCGCGCCAGTATATGGTCTCTACATTGCATCGAACAAATCAATTAAACCTATGGATTAATTTGTTTTTCATATTGCTTGGTGGGCCAGTGTGGCGCGGGATCGGGACCTTCCGCCTCACCGCAAGAACTTCCTCGTACGTCGCCACCAGCTTATCGAAAGCGCCACGACTGTGAGATACCGGGCAGGCGCCGAAAGGCTCGAGCGGACAGCCGGGTTCGCGCTATTGATCAGAAAAGTCAATTAATTGATCACACAAAACAATTGGTAAATAAATCGCGGATTGCCGTAATCTGCGATGCGTCAGCAAGCAACCAGTTTCTTGTCGGCTTTCCGGACTGCTAGCCGGCGCGACGCTGACGCCAATTCGACGCAGCTCATAAAGGGGGACACGAACATGCGTTCAGGATCATTTCGAATTCCGTACTTTCATGATGACGGCGGACTTTTCACAGCGATTGCGTCACTTGCTACGATATGCGCGTTCGTCTGGTCCACGCCGGTATTTGCACAGTCGAAACAAGACGACGGCACTGTAGAAGAAATCGTCGTTACCGGCAGTTACGTGGCTCGTCCGACACAGGCTACACAATCCTCTCCCATACAGATCGTAGATACCGGTCAGATAGATGAATCGGGATTTGTCGGGGTAGATGATCTGCTTCTACTGAATACTGCCAATATTGGTAGCGTCGGCGGCGCACAGGATTTGGCAGCCGGCGGGGCGGACGACAGGGCTACACGCTCGGCGAATCTTCGCGGTCTTGGCAATCAGTCGACGCTCGTATTGTTGAACGGGCGCAGACTCGCAAGCACGGACGGCTATACAAACCTCGTTTCGATGGTGCCAACTATCGCGGTGAATCGGGTCGAAACGGTTCTCGATGGCGCATCGGCTCTGTATGGCTCGGATGCCATCGCCGGCGTCATAAACGTAATAACTGACAAGAACTTTGAAGGGATAAAGCTCAGCGGACAGTACACCGCGATATCGGATGCACCGCGCTACATCGTGCAGGGGATGATCGGCGGAGGCACCGACACTCTTCACGCCGTGGTTGCCGCGAGCTACGAATACCAGGACAAGTTGCAGGGCTACGAGCGATCGGTCACCGACTTCGATAACACGTCGGGGCTGTCCCAACCTGGACAATTCATTTTGAGCCAGCGTCCCACGGCAGCCGGCGGTGGCGACGTCATCTACGACAACGGCGTCAACGGACCGGTAAACTACTCACAGTTCTATGACCAACTGGTCGCGCAGACCGGCAGCACAACGGTAACAATTGCCGATCCCGATTGTACCGTGCCTGGCACGGGCGGCATCTACGCCGGCGATGAGTCGAACTTTCCGGATCCTGCCGGCCGTTGCCGATTCAGCTACCAGCAGCGCAATCCGGTCATCCCCCTGAGTGAAGTCGCTCTTGTTCACGGAGACCTGCAGTACGACTATGCGGAGAACCACAGCTTTTACATGGAGACCCGGTACTACTATCAGCATGACCAGCGCTATGGAATCGGCAGTTTCCCGGTCATCCAGGGTACCCTGATGATGCCGGCTGCGAATCCCTATAACCTATGGGGTGTCGACGCGACATTTACCGGGCGGCTGCGTGGCAATCAATCGCCGGACAGAGTCGAAAAGATCACCGTTCATGGCTATCACGGTGTGGTGGGCTTCAAGGGCAGCTTGACCTCCGATTCGAAGTGGAATTACGACGTATCCGGGACGATCTCGAGTGAACAATACGATCGGAACGGCAAGGATACGGACCTGATTGCCGCCCAGAACGCCTTCAACGGATTTGGCGGGGAACTGTGCCAGGTTGGTCCGGATGGAACGCCGAGTGCGAGCGAGACGGCAGGCCAGGGCAACTGCTACTGGTTCAGCCCATTCGGCAAGGATCAGCAGAACAACGATCCCGCCACCGATTACAATGTTCTGACGCCGACGCTGCTGACGAACAAGAACAGACTCAGTTTTGTGGAAGCCGTCGTGACCGGTGACTTGTGGGATATGCCTGGCGGAACCGTCGGTGTTGCTTTCGGCGCTCAGCATCGCGTGGAACAGCAGTCTTCCGAGGCCGATTCCGGATTTATCAACAATCGCTTCGGCTTCTGGCCGCGAGCATTTCCCTACTCCGTCAGCAGGGACATTAATTCGGTCTTCACCGAGTTCTATTTGCCATTCGCCGATAGCCTCGATGCGCAGCTCGCCGTCCGCTATGAGGACTACGGCGGTTTCACGACTACGGACCCGAAGCTGGGCATAAATTGGCGACCGACCGAAAGCCTCGCGTTTCGAGCGTCTGCTAGCACGGCCTTCCGTGCGCCCGATGTGACCGAGACGGCACCGGGCAGAGTGCAACCCGGCGTCGGTCAAACCGTGGACCCACTCGATCCGTCGGATACAGGCACCTTCAGAGTAATACGTCAGGTTTCAAATCCGAACCTGGAGCCGGAAGAGTCGACGAATTACAACTTCGGCGTGACCTGGCAACCTGCAGATGGCCTGAGTACTTCACTGGACTACTGGAGCTTCGACTTCACGAATCAGATCGCGCTCGAGGCTGCTCAACAGGTGATCAATGCTGACCCCAATGGTCCCGCGATCAAGCGCGATCAGTTCGGAAGAATGCTGTCCGTCGACATCACGTTCTTCAATTCCGGAGCTACGAAAACGGATGGCCTGGACTGGCGCCTGGATTACGCGAAAGACACGAGTTTTGGGACGCTCAGTATCAACAATAGCCTCACCAAGATACTGACGTATGAAGTGCAGCTGGGGCAGGGGACTGGCAACATCGATGCACTGGGCGGGAGAAACGGTACGAATCCCGGAGCACCGGCGCCGGAGTACCGGGACAATCTCCGTTTGGGCTGGGCTCGCGGCAATCAATCTGCCAACCTGAACATTCGGTATACGGATTCGGTATCAGATGATCTCGCGGGTGGCGCTACAATCGATGCCTGGACCGTGTTCGACGTGCAATATGCCCTGAATTTTGGAGAAGATGAAAGGTATCAGCTCGCTGTCGGGGCACTGAATCTGACCGATGAGGAACCGCCTGCAGCCGCGTTCACCGGCTACTTGCCTTCGCTGGCCGACGCGTTGGGACGACAGGCTTACCTGCGGTTCACCTATCAGCCGTGACGCCCGGCGTGTGCACTCGGAATTGTGGGGCCTGCCCTATCGGGCAGGTCTTTTCCGAACTGCGGCAGTCTGCAGTTTCAGCCGTGTGAAATGAATCAGGATGTGCTCGTGCAAGGCTCGTGCCGCTGGAGCGAGCGGCGACTGTGCGAGATGGATCGACGAAATGTCTCTGGACATTGCCGGCGCGGCAAGCTCGTACTGCCGGCAGCGCTTGAGAGTCGACAGCGGAGTAATCGTCGACGGAACCACCGCGCTACCGAGGCCCTGTTCTGCAAACGCAAGGGCTGTCGGCAGCAAACGCGGCTCGAGCACGATGTTGAGGGAAGTTTTTGCAGCTGCGGCGGCTGCGTCGATGAGCGCACGGATCGTCGTGCCTCGCGCCATCGCAATGATCGGTTCGCTGCCCAGACTCTTCCAGCGAATGGATCCGGTTCCGGTGGCGGCATGTTGGAGGCGGCCAACCAGGATCAGCCGGTCCCGCATGATCAGGTGAGTTTCAAGGTCCGGATTGGGCTGTGTGTAGGTCAGACCGATCTCGGCACGCTTGGAGCGTACCGCCTCAATCACCTCGTCACCTGGCAGGTCGATGACGCTGACCACGATCCGCGAGTGTCTGGACGTGAATTCATCGACGAGTCGAGGCAGTATCGACGATGCAATAGACGGCAGGGCCGCGACAGTTACTCGGCCTTTCCGGAGAGCGCCGTAGTCGGCGACATGAGCGAGCGCCTCGTCGAACGTGGCGAGAGTCTTTTGAGCGATCTCGTAGAACTCGCGGCCAATCGGCGTCAGTTCCACATTGCGCGTATTGCGGTCGAGCAATTTGACGCCCAGATCTGTTTCGAGTTGCCTGATCAGCGCGCTCAATGCAGGTTGAGACACGTGAATCGCATCGGCGGCATGGGTGAAATGCTGATGTTCGGCGACCGCGGTGAAGGCTCTGAGGTGTCGTATGTTGATCGCGCTCATAAGCTTCTTTGCCTCGGCCCCGGTCGCACCTCTCGATTAATAGCATAATACAATGAGTTGAGCTTATGAATTATCTTTCAAAATCAATTTTTGGCCGCCTTCTGATACTTGCAATATCGCTGGCCTTGCTCTCCTGCGAGAGAGCTGTCGAAACGCCAAAAGTACCGGTCTCCCCGGAACTGAAGCAGCAGCTTCAGGCTCTCGTCGACGAGCACGTCATGCCGGGAGCAGTCGCGTTGATAGCAAACAAGGACGGGATTATCGCCAAGGCTATCGCAGGCTATCGGGACGTCGCCGAACTCAAGCCGATGACAGAGGATACGATCTTCAGGTTGTATTCGATGTCGAAACCCATCACCAGTGTCGGCGTGATGATGTTAGTTGAGAAGGGGTCGCTCAAGCTCGATCAACCGCTCGAGAGTATCCTTCCTGAATTCGCGCACATGCGCGTCTTCGAGAGCGGCACCGTCGACAATATGGTTACGGTTCCGGCAGAGCGCTCGATCACCATCAGAGACCTGCTCATTCACGAGTCGGGCATTACCTACCATTTCACGGGCAATACGCCCGTGCATCAGTATTATCGTAAGTACGGTGTAATGCGCGACACGCCCGTCGGGCGTACCCCGGAGGACGGCGAGCCGGCACATTCGCTGGACGAACTGGTCGCGAGGCTCGGGAAAGCACCGTTGCTCTATCAGCCCGGTACCGAGTTTGCCTATAGCTACTCTACAACGGTGCTTGGTGCCGTCATCGAGCGCGTCAGTGGGCAAGCACTGGATGCGTACCTGCGGCAGAATATCTTTGAACCGCTCGGCATGCGGGATACCGGATTCTTTATCGACGACGACGAGCTCGACCGCTTTGTCACCAATTACATGATGGCCGACAAAGGGCTTACTGAAATCGAGTCTCCCGAAGATTCCGACTACCGGGACCATCATCGGTTGCTTGACGGCGGTGGAGCTATTGCGGGCACAGCGCACGACTATCTTCGATTTGCAAGAATGTTGGCGAACGGCGGCGAGCTGGACGGCCATCGGTTGCTGTCCGCTGCAACCGTCGAGGAGATGTTCACTGAGCACGCCCGAATCAAGAATCTCGGTCCGGAGATCGGTTTTGGATTCGGTTTTGCGCTCGGCGATGCGTCGACTGCCAAGATGGGCATGATGCCGGAGGGAACCGTTGGCTGGTCCGGATCGGGTAACACCTTTTTCTGGATTCGACCGAAAACGGGCGATATCGTTGTATTCATGACACAGGTTATTACGCCGCCTCCGTACTACGAGGTTGCGGGGCGTTTCCGGACGGTCGTCAATACGGTGGCGGACAAGCTGTTGTCAGGCGAATGAACGGCTCGCGCCCGCGCGCAGGGCGCCCGATCGGAGTTGTCCAATGCTAGCCGCGCTCGGACTGGCGACCATTGCCGTTCTCCTGTTGGCAATCTTGAAGAAGTGGCTGTCGCCGCTCGTCGCACTGATTGTCAT
>JBAUVS010000660.1:0-1571 GCA_049583345.1 Woeseiaceae bacterium | reverse complement strand
CTCGACGTCGCGGCCGTCGATCCCGACGTCTACGCCCGGTTCCGCACCGAACTCGGCAAGCGCGCTCGCGGGCAGAGGGCCCCGCAACGGATCGTCACCGCCGTCGAAGCCGCGACGCTGCCGTTCGGGCAAGGCTTGCAGCGGGAACGGGAACTTTTCACGGAGTGTCTCGGCGATCCGCAGTCCACCGCGCTGCGCCACCTGTTCTTCGCCGAGCGCAAGGCCGCCAGGATCCGGGGCTTGCCCGCGCGGACGCCGATGCGCGAATTGGCGCAGGTCGGTGTCGTCGGCGCGGGCACGATGGGGGGCGGTATCGCGATGTGTTTTGCGAACGCCGGCTTCGATGTCACGGTGGTCGACGTCGACGACGCCGCGCTCGAGCGGGGCCTGGCCGTGGTCGAGAAGAATTACGCCGGCAGCGTCGCCCGCGGCAAACTGGACGAAGCGGGCGCGGCCGAGTGCCGTGCGCGCATCGCCGGCAGTACGGACTTTGCCGGGCTCGCCGGCGCGGACCTCGTCATCGAGGCCGTTTTCGAGGACCCGCAGATCAAGCGCGACGTGTTCGCGAGGCTCGACGCGGAGTGCAGGCCGGGCGCGATCCTCGCCACCAACACCTCGTACCAGGACGTCGACGCGATCGCCGCGGCGACGTCGCGGCCCGCCGACGTCCTCGGCCTGCACTTCTTCAGTCCGGCGCACATCATGAAGTTGCTCGAGGTCGTGCGGGGGTCGAAGACGGCCGACGACGTGCTCGCCACCTGCATGGCGCTGGCGAAGAAGATCGGCAAGGTGCCGGTCCTGGCGGGCAATGCCTACGGTTTCATCGGCAATCGCATGTTGCGAGGCTACATGCGGCAGGCGCAGCTGTGCCTGCTCGAAGGCGGCACGCCGGACGGTATCGATGCGGCGCTCACCGATTTCGGATTCGCGATGGGCCCGTTCGCGGTCGCCGACCTCGCCGGGATCGACGTCGCCTGGCGTGCGCGGCAGGCGCTGCCGGAAGCGATGCGCGGCGATCCGCGGGCGTTCCGCGTGGCCGACACGCTCGTCGAAATGGGCCGGCTCGGTCAGAAGAGCGGCGCCGGTTTCTATCGCTACGATGACGCGGGCCGCGCGAGACACGCCGACCCCGGAGTGCTCACGATCGTGGAACGCTGCGCGAGCGAACTCGGTATCGAGCGGCGGCCGATCCCCGCCGACGAGATCGTCGACCGGCTCGTCCTCGCGCTGATCAACGAAGGGCTGCGCATCGTCGAGGAGGGCATCGCGCAGCGTCCGGGCGACGTCGACGTCGTCTATGTCCACGGCTACGGCTTCCCGGCGTGGCGCGGCGGGCCCCTGCATTTCGCGGATACGCTCGGTCCGGAGCGCGTGCTGGCACGCCTGCAGGAATTTCGTGCCCGCTCCGGGGACGAGAGCTGGTCGCCGGCGCCGCTGCTCGAGCGGCTCGTCGCGCAGGGCCGGGCGATCGAACTATCGGCGGGCGATCCGGACTAATACCGGACACACCGACTTCCGGCGGGGGGCCAAGAGTCCGTGAAGAGACTGCTTGTCGTATTGCTGTTGCTGGC
>JBAUVS010000659.1:0-2126 GCA_049583345.1 Woeseiaceae bacterium | reverse complement strand
AGCCTGTCTCGACTACCGGCAACGGCGGTTCGATGCCGGCACGGACCCCGGCCTTGCGGCGCAAGGCCTGATCGCCGAGGCCCGCGACGGGCGTTTGCTCGGCCGCTGGACATCGGCATCGACGGTGCACACCTCGGCCGTCGACGACGCGGGGCTCGCCTGTTCGATCACCGCCTCGTCGGGCTACGGCTCCGGAGAAATGCCGGCCGGCACCGGACTCTGGCTCAACAACGGCCTCGGCGAGATCGAACTCATGGGCGACGGCCGCGCGGCCGGGGTGCCGGGCACGCGGTTGCCTTCCAACATGGCGCCGAGCGTCGCACGGCGCGCAGATGCCGTGCTTGCGATCGGTTCGCCCGGCGCCGACCGCATCACCTCGGCAATCCACCAGGTGCTCGTCAACGCGCTGGAACTCGGGATGCCGCTGGCCGACGCGATCTCGCATCCGCGCCTCCACGTCGACACTTCGGGCACCAGCGATCGGCTCGTGGCCGAGCCCGGGCTCGACATCCCCGACAGCGACCTGCCGGTGACGGTGTTCCCGGAACTCAACATGTATTTCGGCGGCGTCGGCGCAGCCCTCGCCGATGGCGGCGGCGGATTCGACGTGGCATCCGATCCGCGCCGCGAAGGGGGCACCGCCGTATGCGGCTGACCGACCTCATCGCAGAGCGAAGGAGTGGGGCGTGATCGACCCTTGCACGGCAAAACGCCTGCCCGCGGAGTTGCCGGGAGACCCGATGCGCTGGGCCAGGGCCTGGCTCGACCAGGCCGTCGCCGAGGGCGTGAGCCGCAATCCCAACTCGATGACCGCGGTGACCGTCGACGCTGAAGGCCGGCCCGCCGGCCGGGTCGTGCTTTGCAAATCCTTCGTCGCCGAGCCCGGCTACGTCGTGTTCTATACGAACTACAAGTCGGACAAGGTCCGCCACCTCGACGCGAACGACAACATCGCGCTCGTCTTTCACTGGGATGCGTTCGGGCGCCAGGTTCGCATCGAAGGGCGGGCCGTCCGCTCCCCGGCCGAGGAGAGCGACGCCTACTTCGCCACCCGTGACTGGGGCAGTCAGCTCGGCGCGTGGGGCTCCGACCAGAGCGCTCCGCTCGAATCGCACTCGGCACTGATCGCGCAGGTGGCGCGGCGGGCGATGCGACTCGGTGTAAGCGCCGCGGGCAGCCTGAAATCCATCGCCGTCCGGGACCGGCCGGTCATCCCGCGGCCGCCGCACTGGGGCGGAATCCGCGTGTGGGCGCAGCGCATCGAACTCTGGATCGAAGGTGCCGACCGCATCCACGACCGCGCACGATGGGAGCGGAGCCTGACCCGGAACGACGACGGCACGTTCAGCGTCGGGGCCTGGTCCGGAACCCGGCTGCAACCCTGAGTGCACGGGTTGTCCCGGATCCTTGCCGTCATCGCTGTGCTTGCTGCCGCCGTGCCTGCGTCGGCGCAAGTGACCCTGACGCGCGGCACGAACTTCTCCGTCGATGTCGCCGCGGACGGACGTCTGGCGATCGACCTGCTCGGTCGCATCTGGGTGGTGCCGGCCAGGGGCGGTGTGGCTCGCCAGCTCGAGGCGCGGCCGCTGCCTGCCAGGCGGCCGCACTGGTCGCCGGACGCGAACAGCATCGTCTACCAGGCACGCTCCGGGAATCGGGAGGCCCTGCGCCTGTATCGGTTCGCCGACGGCTCCAGTACGGAAATCAGCGACGGCCACTATTTCGACGAATATCCCTCCTGGCATCCGTCCGGCGAGCGCATCGTGTATTCGTCGGACCGCAACGACAGCGGCTTCGACCTGTGGGAACTCGATCTTCCGACCCGCCTGACGTGGCGCCTCACGAGCACGCCGGGCGACGAGACCGAAGCGGCGTGGTCTGCCGATGGCCGCGACCTCGCCTGGATCCACCACGACGACGCCGGCTGGTCGCTCGTGTTGCGCCGGCAGGGCCGGCCCGACGCCGTGCTCGCGAGCTCGGATGCGCGCCTGGCCGCACCGTCCTGGCGTCCCGACGGCAGCCTGATTACTTTCCTTGAGGACACCGGGTCCGGCCTCGAACTGGAGATGGTGATCCTGTCGGATCCGCCCCTGGTTCGAGCGCTCGTGCAGGACGAGGATTTCTTC
>JBAUVS010000658.1:0-2266 GCA_049583345.1 Woeseiaceae bacterium | reverse complement strand
TTGCGCGACGTCCGCGACCGTTCCGGCTGGGGCCGCGAGCTGCCCGCCAACGAAGGCATGGGCGTGGCCGTGGCACAGGGCCAGGAGCGGGACATGCCGACCTGGACGGCCTGCGTCGCCCACGTCGCCGTGGATCCGAAGTCGAAAGCGGTGACCGTGAAGAAGATCTGGCAGACGCTGGACGTCGGTACGGTCGTGCATCCGGACGGCGCGATGGCACAGGCCGAAGGTGCGACGCTGTGGGGCGTCAGCATGGCCCTGCACGAAGCCGCGCAGTTCGAGAACGGCCAGGTCAGGCAGCGCAACCTCGACACGTACCATCCGCTCCGGATGGCGGACGTGCCGGAACTGGACCTCAAGTTCATGGACAGCACCGAGTTCCCGTCGGGTCTCGGCGAGCCGCCGCTGATCGCGGTGCAGCCGGCGATCGGCAACGCCGTGTTCGCCGCGACGGGCAAACGCGTCAGGGACCTGCCGATCCGGCTGTAGTCTCGCTAGCGCTTCGCCCAGTTCGCGACGGAGTGATCCAGCGAACCCTCGTCGAGGGCCGCGACCCAGTCGTCCCGCGCGCCCCTGTCGGCAAACAGGTACAGGTTGCCGTCCTTCGTGAACCACGCGTCGGCGTCGATGTCTGCCGTGAATCCCTTGCTGACCGCAAATGCGCAGAAGCCGCCGAACTGCGGCGCGTAACGCTGCGGATCGTCGGCGAACAGGTCCCTGTTCGCGGCGCTTGCGAACTGCCAGGTCACGCCGCTCCAGGCGTAGGAATTTTCGGTGCTGCCTTGCACCGCTGCATCGTCGAGAAAATACGCGACCGGGTCGTACCCCTTGATCGCGATGCCCGAGGCAGCGTTGTATTCGCCCCACCAGCCCCAGCCGACCGGTGAGACTTTTTTAACCACCAGTATCGTGCCGACAGCAATGACGACGAGCGCCAGTCCGGCAAGCAACCACTTCTTCATCTCACCTTCTCCTTCAGATGCGTTCGAGCGAGGCTTTCAGCTCGCCGAGGCACATTTCCCAGCCGTGGCGGTGATTGGCACAGGTGTCCCCGGACTCGAACCTTTCGTGCACGACCCTCACGGTCGTGCCGCCAGCCTCGGCCACGAACGTGACAGTCACGACCGTCGGCGGGTCCGGGAACGCATCACAATGCCAGGTCATGACGATCTTTTCGTTCGCGACAATTTCGCGGAACTCACCCGCCGTCGTGAACACGACGCCGTCGGGCAACGGCATGCGGATCGCATAGCGACCGCCTTCGCGGAAATCGAGTTCGACGCCAGGCTTCTCGATCGCCATCGGCGCAAACCATTCGGCGAGTGCAGCCGCCGTGGTCCAGGCGCCAAACACGGTTTCGACGGGCCGGTCGATGTGAATATCCACGTCGATGCGCAAGGTCTGCATTATTTCTCCTCGAGCGTGGTTTTGAGACGGCGCAGCGAGTCGTTCCAGAACGGTGTGTAGTGCGCCAACCATGCGGCCGCCTCCCCCATTGCCTCGCGGTTGATCGAAATGCGGTGATAACTGCCGTCTACGCGGCGCTGGACGAGTCCGGCGCGCTCGAGGACCTTGATGTGTTTCGATACCGCGTTCAGCGACATACTATGCGGCGCGGCGAGTTGGAGCACCGTGCGGTCGCCATCGCTGACATTGTCCAGGATCGAACGGCGTACGGGATTCGCCAGTGCGCCGAACACGAGGTCGAGCCGTTCCGATTCAGGGGCCTGCATTGGCTGAAGACTAGCAGCGAATTCTGCGGTATTCAACCAATTGGTTGAATACATTCCGCGACTGCATATACAGGCCCCGGGATTGATCACCCCGCGCATCCGGCGGACAAGTAAACTGTCCCCGGAATCATGAGCCTGATCAGCCCCGACAACGACTTCGCCCTGATGGCCGCGCTGTTCGTCATCGCGGGCGGCGCGTTCCTGGCCGAGAAGACGAAAGTCGTCGCGCACCTGACCGGCACCGTGATTGCGATCCTCGCGGCGATCGCCGCAACGAACCTGAAGCTGATGCCGCACTCGGCGCCGGCCTACGACTTCGTCTTCGAATACTTCGTGCCGGTACTCATCCCGCTGTTCCTGTTCAAGGCGGACCTGCGCAAGATGCTGTTCGAGACGACGCGCATGACGGGCGCCTTCCTGCTGGCGAGCGCGGGCACGATCGCCGGCGTGCTCGTCGCGGCCGGCCTGCTGCGGCTCGACGCGCTGGCGCCCCTGGCCAGCACCGATCCCGGCTTGCGCGAGGCGGGCATCGC
>JBAUVS010000657.1:0-1855 GCA_049583345.1 Woeseiaceae bacterium | reverse complement strand
CCGTCGTGGATCAGCACCGGCACCTGGCCGTTCGGGTTCAGCGCCACGAACGCCTCGGAATGCTGCTCGAAGTTGTGCAGGTCGACATAGTGGCTCTCGTACTCGATCCCTTTCTCCGCGAGACAGAGCAGCGGCTTCATCGAATTGGCGGTGGGTTCGTAGTGATACAGTGCGAGCACGTCTGTCTCCCGTCAGCCCCAGCGGCTGTGTTCCGGCCCCGGCGCGAAGCCCTCGACGTCGTCATGCATTGCAAGCGCCGCGGCGACCGCCGGGCGGGCCGCGATGCGCGACAGCCACCGCATCGTCTGCGGTGCAGAGTCCTCGTTCACCAGGTGTGGCGCGATGTCGCGCAACACATCGAGCATCGCGAAGCTGTCGATGTCGGCGATCGAATAGCGGTCCCCGATCAGCCAGTCGGACGCCGCGAGTACCGCCTCCATGCGTCTCAGTACCAGCCGCACCTTGCGTTCGGAATTCGCGATCGCGTCCTCGCCATAGGCATTCTCCGCCGCCGCGCGCCAGCCCGGCCGCCGTTCGGGCACCGGTATCGCGTCGATGGCAGCCAGCAGTTCGCGCCGGTCCCGCCCGGCCAGCAGCGGTACGAGCCGCGCGCGGCAACCGAGCGTCGCCACCGACGAACCCAGGTTGTAGTCGACGTACTTGGACCAGCACAGGCATTCGTACCAGCCCAGCGGGTCCTCCGGCGCGAGTCCCGCCGCCGGGTTCGACTCGGCGAGGTACTCGTTGATGAGCGTCGATTCGGTGAGCGCTGCGCCGTCCACCCTCAGCACGGGCACCTGTGCCTGCGGATTCAGCGCCATGAACTGAGGCGAGAACTGTTCGACTGCCATCAGGTCGACGAAGCGGCTCTCGAATTCCAGGCCGATCTCGTTGAGGCAGATCAGCACGCGGGCCGAGTGGCTGACGGGCTTCCAGTGATAGAGCTCAAGCATCGTCCGCCGCTCCGATGATCTCGCGCACTTCCATCGCCCGTGCCGCCATCGGCGTGCGACCGAGGGCGAAGGCCTCCGCGATGGCAGGCCGTGCATAGACGCGCCGCAGCCAGCCAATCAGGTTGGGCGTCTTCTCCTCGCTGACCTGGTCGGCGTACATCAGCGGCAACGCGTAGGCCATGCAGAACGCGTTGATGTCGGCCAGCGTGTAGCTGTCGCAGGCGAAAAAGGGCCGCGCTTCGAGTCCCTGCTCCAGCACCCGGATGCCGTGATGCACGCGGCGCCGCGACTCGGCGAGCTGGTCTTCGGGGAAGGCGTTGTAAATCGCCATCGACCAGGCGTCGCGCCGCTCCTTCAAGGGGATGCGTTCGATGTTGCGCTTCAGGACGTCGGGGTCCTTGGCGCGCACGGCCGGACCGACGAAGACGCTCCAGCCGACCATGCTGAGCGACGGCCCGAAATAGCCGTCGAGGAACTTGCCCCACCAGCGCATCCGCCATCGGTCGATTGCGTCTTCCGGCCTGAGCGAAGGACCGTCGAACGCGGCGTCGATGTATTCCCCCATCTCCGTGGACTCGGTCAGCACGACGTCGTTGTGTACGAGCGTCGGGATGGTCCCGTTCGGGTTCACCGCCAGGTAGTCGGGCTTGTGCTGATCGAATTCGAGCAGATCCGTGTAACAACTCTCGAACGCCACGCCCTTTTCGATCAGCGCAATGATCGGCTTGCCGGAATTCGCGTTCGGCTCCCAGTGGTACAGCTTTGGCATGCGCGATTGCCCCCTGTCCGGATACCGGCGTCAGGCTTCGGCCTGCGCGGCGGCGGCGATCGGCTCCGGCCGATACGGAGGCCGTAACAGCACCAGCACCAGCGCTCCGGCAAAACACAAGACGGCCGTGCCG
>JBAUVS010000656.1:0-4575 GCA_049583345.1 Woeseiaceae bacterium | reverse complement strand
GCACCGATCGATCCGTCCGCTCTGCATGCCGGTGCGGAACCAGCGCTGGCGCTGTTCGGATGTCCCGTGAGTGAACGAGTCCGGCGTCACGGTGCCGGTCGCCTGCCGCTGCAGCGTGTCGTCGCCGATCGCGCTCGCGGCGTTCAGCGCCTCTTCGACGTCGCCGGGCTCCAGCGTCACGTTATGCGCATGATGCGCCCAGACGCCGGCCAGGCAATCGGCCTGCAACTCGAGACGCACCGACAGGCGGTTGGCTTCCGCGGCGCTGCTGCGCTCCTGCAACTGTCGGACTTTGTCGGATATCCCCAGCAGGTTCTGCACGTGATGGCCGACCTCGTGGGCGATGACGTAGGCCTGCGCGAAGTCACCCGGTGCGCCGAATCGCTCTTCGAGCTCGCCGTAGAAACCGAGGTCGATGTAGACGTTCTCGTCGCGCGAACAGTAGAACGGTCCCATGGCGGCCTGGCCCATACCACAGGCCGACGGTGTCGAGCCGCGATAAAGGACCAGCCTGGGTGCTTCATAGGCGGCGCCCTGCGCGGCAAACATATCGCCCCAGACGTCTTCGGTGTCGGCCATGACGACCGACACCATGTCGGCCAGCGGGTCATTCGCAAAATCCTCGGCACTCGCGGGCGTTTCGTTGCCGGCCGGCGGGACGCTCGCCGATTGCAGACCCTGCAGCAGGGCTGTCGGGTCGACGCCGAGATACATCCCGATGATGATCACCAGGATCACGCCGATACCGCCACCGGCGAAGCGGCGCGCCGGACCGGCGCTGCGCCGGTCGATGACGTTGCCGCTGCGGCGTCCGCCGCGCCAGCGCATCGCCTATTCGTCCGGTTTGCGCAACTTCAGGAGGAAACGGTCGGTCTTGCCGCGCACGGCCGGATCGAACACGTTCTTCGTGTGGTCGTCCTCCGGGTGTGCGAGCAGGTCGCTCTCGGCCTCGATCACGAATCCGGCGGCAAGCGCCGCCTGCTTCGCCTTCTCGGGCTCGATGCGATGCAGCTTCTTGTTGTCCGCGCCGGCGACACCGACATGGTCGATGACGCCGAACACACCGCCGGGCCTCAATGCGAAGAACACCTCTTCCATGAAAGCCTGGCCGGCGTCCGCGCCATCGCTGTTGTAGACGTCATGGAAGTTCATCGCGGTGATCGCGAAATCGATGCTGTCGGCCGGCAACGGCTCGTCCGTCAGCGCCTCGTCCACCCGCTCGACGTTCGCGAGCCGGTCGCCGGCCAGCCGCTCGGCCAGTGCCTTGTCGTAGGCTCCGTCGCGGAATTGCAGCACCTTGGGCGGGTTCTGGCTGTAGACATGACCCGTCGGGCCGACCGCGATCGACAGGACCTCCGTGTACCAGCCACCCGCCGCCCACACGTCGAGCGCCGTATCGCCGGGCTTGAGTCCGAGGAACGCGAGTACCTGCGCGGGCTTGCGCTGTGCGTCCCGCGCCTTGTCGTCGTCGCTGCGGCCGGGGGCGGCCGCTAGCTGCGCTGCCAGATCCGGCGCCGGTTCCGCGGCAATCGCCACGTTGACGAACGCCAGCGCGACAAGGAATGCGATCCTGAACATCAGACTCTCCAGTTAACTTGGGGGGCCCTATAGCTTACCCCTTGTGCGGACCGCTAGACAGAGCGCGTCGCCATCGCCGGTGACACGCGTGTCGCGCGCCTCGCGGGGCCGTAGACCGCCGCTTGTCCCACCAGCCACAGCGTCACCATCGCGGCGGGGATCAGGTACCAGGCGATGCGCCGGATGTCGAACGCTTCGACCAGCCACACGTTGATCGCGATCGCGATAAGCGCGCCGACCACCACGCCGACCGTGCTGACGAGGAAATTCTCGAGCATGAAATAGCGCAGTATGGCCAAACGCGTTGCGCCGAGGGCGCGCCGGGTTCCAATCTGTTTCGTGCGCCTCGCAACCGTGAAGCTCGCGAGTCCCACGATGCCGAGGCCGGTGATCGCCGTCAGCAGGCCGACGATAAAGACGAGCAACGTCACCATGCCGGAGTCGTCGAGATAGCTCCTGTGCCGCGTCGCTTCCATCGTCTGCATGTCGCGGACGATCCGGCCTTCGCCGCGTGAGGCCAGCAGCTCCTCGACTTTCGGCATGATCTCGTCACGATAACCCGGTTCTGCGCGGATAACGTAGCGCGAGAAGTTGTCCGCGCGCTTCCAGGGCACCAGCATCGACCGCTCCACGCCCGGCCAGTCGTTCCAGGGCGCCTGCATACGCTCCGTGACGCCGATGATCTTGATGGGCTTGGTGTTGCGTATGTAAACCGTCTTGCCGACCGTGTCCGCCGGCGGTGTGTCGGGGAACAGCTCCTCGACCATCGCCTTCGTCATGATCGCCAGCGGCGGCCAGCCATCGGATGCGGTGTCGAGCCAGGTCGCCTCGGTCGGGTCGAAGTTGCGCCCCGCGATGAGGTTCAGTCCGAACGTGTCGAGGCCGTGCTCGTCAGAAAAGTAGATCGCGACGCCCGTACCGTCTTCGTCCGGATCCGGGTGCAGCGTGAGGCCTTCCGACCAGCCGCTGTCCGAAAGCGGTACGGTGTTCGACACGATCGCATCCCTTACGCCGGGGAAATGGCGGATGGCGTCGAGGTCTTCGCTGATCACGGCTTTGGCATCGAGGTTCGGGTCGTACACCAGGCTGGCCAGATAGAAGATGTTCTGCTCGTCAATGCCGCTGGGGCGCGCCATCTGCTCCGAGCGATCCTGGATGATGCCGATGGCGTTCACCATGATGGCCATCGTCACGGCGATCTGCAGCGCGATCAGGATATAGCTGGTCTTGTTGCGCATCATCGCGCGCCAGATGGGTCCGAGTTCCATGACTTAGAGGGCCTTCAGCTGTTTGGCGGGATGCACGGCGCACGCCCGCCAGGTGGGATACAGCGCCGCCGCGAGCGCCGAGACGATGGCGAGGCCGATCGCATCGAAAATGACCACCCAGTCCATCTGCACGAGCCGCGTCATGAAGTCGAACTCGCCGTACAGGATCTTGATGCCCTGCAGACCGAGCCAGGTCATGCCGATGCCGAGAATGCCGCCGGCGACACCGATCACGCCGGCTTCGACGATGTACTGCGAGAAGATCGCGCGCCGCGAGGCGCCGAGCGCCCGCCGCAGGCTGATGTCGCCGGTACGGCGCGCGACTTTGGCCAGCAGCAGGCCGATCGTATTCAGCAGACACACGACGAGGAACAGGAACGACAGGCCCATCAACACGCTGACGTCGTCCACGACGACCTCTTCGGCCTGCATCCATTCCATGACGTTCGAGAGACGGTTGTTGAGCGGGCGCGGGAACCGGCCCGCCGCCTTCTGGGTTTCGGCATAGGCGTTCAGGAAATCCAGGTATTCCTGCTTCTCCTTCGCACCGTGCAGTTCCACCCAGAATTGCAGCCAGACGCATTCGGACTGCAGACGCCCGGCCCAGCCGCCCTCGCTCGGTTTCCAGCAATTGGTGTTGCCCCAGCTGGGGAACTGGTTGGCGATCGCGAGGCTGAGCGGGAAATAGACGTCCTCGGGGTGGCTGAACTGGCCGTTGTTCACGTCGTAGAACTTGGGCATCGGCTCCCAGGTATCGAGGACGCCGACGACCCGGTACGGATCCCCGTTCATGATCAGGGTCTCACCGACCGGGTCCTTGCCGCCGAAGACACGCTCGTTGATCTCGCGGCTGAGCACGACGACGCGGTCCTCGTTGTCGTCGGCCGCCTGGTCCCAGCCGCCCCCGTAGAGGAAGGGCGTGTCGAACATCGGGAAGAAATCGGCCGTCGTGGCCCGGCTCACGACCTGGAACGGGCGCTCGCCCTCGCCCCGGGGTTCTACCACGCGCCCGGACTTGTAGCTCAGGACCTGGCGCCGCGCCTTGTGGGCGTCGTACAAGGCCTTGCCGTCCATGTAGGTGATCTGCTCGGGCGGGAAGTCGGGGTCCTTGTACGCTTCGTTCGGGCTCCAGCTGTCGACCTGCACGTAGTAGAGCACGTCCGAGCGATTCGGGATCGGATTGCCGCCCATCACGTAGTAGATATTGATGATAGTCATGCAGGCGCCGATGCCGACCGCAATCGCCGCGATCATCAGGCCGCTCAGGATGGGATTCTTGCGGATGCTGGCAAGTCCCAGCTTCACGTAGTATCGGAACACGTCGATCCCCCGCGGCCGGTCAGGCGGTCTGCGCCGCGACTTGCACGGCGTCCTCGCCCGCGCTGATCCTGCCGTCGAGGACCTGGATGTTGCGCCGGGCGCGCTCCGCGAGCGATGCCTCGTGTGTCACCATGATGATCGTCGTGCCCTCCGCGTTGATCTCCTCGAGCAGTTCCATCACGCTGTCTGCCATGTGCGAATCGAGGTTGCCCGTCGGCTCGTCGGCGAGCAGGAACCGCGGTTCGCCGGCGAGCGCCCGTGCGATCGCCACGCGCTGCTGCTGACCGCCGGAGAGCTGCGCCGGCAGGTGATTGCGCCTGGACCCGAGGCCGACGACATCGAGCACCCGCTCGATGCGCCGCCGGCGTTCCTTCGCATCGAAGCCCCGGTAGCGCAACGGCACGTCGAC
>JBAUVS010000655.1:0-10457 GCA_049583345.1 Woeseiaceae bacterium | reverse complement strand
GGCCGAAATAGCTCGTCTCGTAGGACGAGCCCATCGCGAACTCGTCCATGTTGGTCTTGCCGAGTACCACGGCCCCGGCCCGGGCGAGTCGCTCGACGACGGTGGCGTCGTACGGCGACACGAAGTCCGCGAGCATGCGCGAGCCGCAGGTGGTCGTGACGCCCTTCGTACAGAAGATGTCCTTGTGCACGATCGGCAGGCCGTTCAATACGCCGGCCTCGCCGGCCGCCCTGGCGTCGTCGGCCCGCTGCGCGGCCGCGAGCGCCTGTTCCGCCGTCACGGTCACGAACGCGTTGAGATCGCCGTCGTGGCGCTCGATGCGCCCGAGCAGCGCCCGGCTCAGTTCGACGGCCGAGAATTCACCTCGCCCGAGCCCTGCAGCGAGTTGCGTGAGCGTGAGTTGGTGCAGCTCCGCGTCCATCGCTCACTCGATGACCTTGGGGACCAGGTACAGGCCGTCCCGGACGAGCGGTGCGTTTGCCTGGTAGCGGTCGCGATCATCCGGCTCGGTGACCTCGTCGGGCCTGAGCCGCTGGGACGCGTCCAGGGGGTGCGCCATCGGCACCACGTCCTGCGTCGCCGCCTTCGAGAGCTGATCGACGAAATCGACGATCCGCGACAGCTTGTCGACCGTTTCGGCGAACTCTTCGTCCGCCAGTCTGAGCCGTGCCAGCATGGCGATATGCTGAACCTGATCCTTGTCGAGTGACACGGATATTCCCTGCCTGAATGCCCGGAAGATTCGCCGCTCGGCGAGCGAGCCCGCAATGATACACGCCGCCTTGTGCTATGTCGTGTGCATTGTTAGATTAGCGCGTTAGCCTCGGATCGGGACCTTATCCCAACATGTTCAAGAACATTCTGGGTTATTTCTCCAATGACCTGTCGATCGATCTTGGCACCGCGAATACCCTGATCTACTCGCGGGGTCACGGCATCGTGCTCGACGAACCGTCCGTCGTCGCGATCCGCGAAGACTCCGGTCGTGGCGGGCGCGTCGTCGAGGCCGTCGGTGTCGAGGCGAAGAACATGCTGGGCCGTACGCCGGGCAACATCACGGCGATCCGGCCGCTGAAGGACGGCGTCATCGCGGACTTCACGGTCACCGAGAAGATGCTCCAGCATTTCATTCGCAAGGCGCACGCCTCGCGTTACTTCCGCCCCAGCCCGCGGGTGCTGATCTGCGTCCCGTACGGCTCGACACAGGTCGAGCGACGCGCCATCCGCGAGTCCGCCGAAGGCGCCGGGGCCCGCAAGGTCCACCTGATCGACGAACCCATGGCGGCGGCGATCGGTGCCGGCATGCCCGTGCACGAGGCACGCGGCTCGATGGTACTGGACATCGGCGGTGGCACGTCCGAAGTTGCCGTCATCTCGCTGAACGGTATCGTCTACGCCGCCTCGGTCCGCATCGGCGGTGACCGTTTCGACGAGGCCATCACCAACTACGTCCGCCGCAACTACGGCATCCTGATCGGCGAGGCGACGGCCGAACGGATCAAGCACGAAATCGGTTCCGCGTTCCCGGGCCAGGAGGTGCTCGAGATCTCGGTCAAGGGCCGCAATCTCTCCGAAGGCGTGCCGCGCAGCTTTACGCTCAACAGCAACGAGATCCTCGAGGCGCTGCAGGAACCGCTGCAAGGCATTGTCGGGGCGGTCAAGGAAGCTTTGGAGCAGACCCCGCCGGAACTCGGCGCCGACGTCGCCGAACGCGGCATCGTGCTGACGGGCGGCGGCGCGCTGCTCCGCGACATCGACAAATTGCTGATGGAAGAGACGGGCCTGCCCGTCGTCATCGCCGACGACCCGATGACCTGCGTCGCCCGCGGCGGCGGCCGCGTCATCGAGCTGATCGACGAGCACGGGCCGGCGGTATTCGGACTGGAGTGAACCCGCACCGAAACCGCCTTTCGAACAGCGGACAGCGATGGTAGCTTCCCGATCCAACACCACGACTTCCGCAAGAATCCCGGCGCTAGGCGCCCGCTTCCTGCTACTCATCTTTATGAGCATCGTGCTCATGGTGCTCGATCATCGACAGCACCACCTCAACTCGGTGCGCCGGGCGATCAGTGCCGCCGTGTATCCGCTGCAGGTCGTCGTGGACTCCCCGTTCAGGCTCTGGGCATGGCTGCGCGAGGAAACCACCCAGCGCGCGGAACTGCAACTCGAAGTGGGTCGGCTGCAGGCCGAACGGCTGGTGACGAACGCGCGCCTGCAGCGCATGAATGCGCTCGAGGCGGAGAATGCACGGCTGCGCGATCTCCTCGAGGCGCGTTCCCACGTGCGCGACGAGATCCGCGTCGCCGAGATCATGTCGGTCGACGCCAATCCCTACCGCCACAGCATCGTGATCGACGTCGGCGCGCGCGACAAGGTCTATGACGGCCAGGCCATCGTCGACGCGAACGGCGTGGTCGGACAGGTCATCAACACCGGGCTGGTCACGTCGGAGGCCTTGCTGATCTCCGACCCGAGCCACTCGTTGCCGGTCGAGGTGAACCGCAACGGCCTGCGGACGATCGCCAACGGGACCGGTGAACTCGACCGCCTGGACCTGCCGTTCCTGCCGAACAACGCCGACGTCAAGGCCGGCGACCTGCTCGTGACCTCGGGCCTCGGCGGCGCGTTCCCGGCCGGCTACCCGGTGGCCGTCGTAACGCTCGTGAATCGCAACCCGCAGGAACCGTTCGCCGAGGTCTCCGCCAAGCCGGTGGCCGCGCTGGACCAGGTCCGCGAGGTCATGCTGATCTGGCCTTCCGCGGGCGAGACCCCGCCCGCCCCGGAGGCGGACCATGAGTAACGGCAGGGCGCATCGGCTGCCCGTCCTGGTGACGATCGTCATCGCGCTGATGCTCACCGTCGTGCCGCTCCCCGACCGGGGGGAACCCTTCCGCCCGGATTGGGTCGCACTGGTACTTATATATTGGGCGATCATGCTGCCTCGCAGCTGGAGCGTCGGCTCGGCCTGGGCCGTCGGTATCATCCTCGACGTGGCCCAGGGCACGATCCTCGGCCAGCACGCGCTGGCCTTGTGCTGCATCGTGTTCGTCACGGTCCGTTTCCACCTCCTGATGCGCGTATTCCCCGTCCAGCAACTGACGGCCACGGTATTCGCCTTGCTGACGCTCTATCAGTTCCTGCTGTTCTGGATCAACGGCGTGGCCGGCATTCACTCGCCGCTGATCGACTACTGGGCGCCGGTCCTGACCGGCACGGTCGTCTGGCCGTTCGTGATGATCCTGCTGGCCGGAGTGCGCGCGCGGGTACGATGACATGGATTTGCTGTCGCCGATCAAGGACCATCATTCCGAGCGGCGTCTGTTCGTCGGGCGCGTCGCCCTGACGTCGGTCGTCGGTATCGTCCTGCTCGGCACGATCATCGCCCGCCTCGTGCAGTTGCAGATCGTCAACTACGAGGACTTCGCGGCACAGTCGCAGGGCAACCGCATGCGCATCGAAGCCGTGCCGCCGATACGCGGCCTGATCTTCGACCGCAAGGGCCGTGTGCTCGCAGAGAACCTGCCGGCCTACCAGCTCGAACTGATCCCGGAACAGGTGCCGGATCTCGACGACACGCTGCGGCGCCTCGCGGCGCTCGGCCTGATCGAATCCGACGACATCCCCCGCCTGAAGCAGCTGAGCCTGAGCGGGCCGCGCTTCAAGCCGGTCACGCTGAAGCTCAGGCTGACCGACGAGGAGATCGCCAACTTCGCGATCCAGCGGCCGCGATTCCCGGGCGTCGACTTCCAGCCGCGTCTCGTCAGGCACTACCCGGACGGTCCCGACGTCGCCCACGCGGTCGGCTACGTCGGCGCCTTGTCGACGAACGACCTGCAGCGGCTCGATTCGTCGAACTACGCCGGCACCGCACATACCGGCAAGACCGGCATCGAGAACAGCTTTGAGGCGAGCCTGCACGGCGACGTGGGTTACCAGCACGCCGTATTCAATGCGCTGGGCCGGCACATCGCCGCCGACACCTTCGACTTCGCGGATTCGCTGCCGGCCGACGAGCGGCCGACGCCCGGCTCCAACGTGTACCTCAGCCTCGATCTGGATCTGCAGCGCGTCGCGACGAAGGCGCTGGAAGGCAAGCGTGGCGCGGCGGTCGCGGTCGACCCCTGGACCGGCGAGATCCTCGCGCTGGTCTCCGCGCCGACCTTCGACCCCAACCTGTTTGCCGTCGGCATGTCGGGTAAACAGTTCTCTGCGCTGCAGGGCGACCTCGACCGGCCCTTATTCAACCGCGCGATCCGCGGCGCCTACCCACCCGGTTCGACGATCAAGCCCATGCTCGCGCTCGCCGCGCTCGAATCCGGCGCGACCACGCCGACCCGCAAGGTCTTCTGCCGCGGCTTCTTCACGCTGCCGAATTCGACGCACCGGTACCGCGACTGGAAACCGCAGGGCCACGGCGAGATGGACCTGCACGATGCGATCACGCAATCCTGTGACGTGTACTTCTACCAGATCAGCAACGACATCGGCATCGACCGCATACATTACTATCTCAGCCAGTTCGGGCTCGGCCAGCCGACGGGCATCGACATCAACGGCGAGAACGACGGCCTCGTGCCGTCACGCGAATGGAAGCGCGCGGCGTTTCACGATCGTGAGGATCAGCGCTGGTTCGACGGCGAGACGGTGATCGTCGCGATCGGCCAGGGCTACCTGCTGGCGACGCCGCTGCAGCTCGCCGATGCCGCCGCGGCACTGGCGACGCGCGGGATCCGTTACCAGCCGCATCTCGTCGCCGCCACCGAGGACGCGCTGACGGGCGAACGCAAGCTCGTGACACCCAAGCGGCTCGACGACGTGCGGATCGACCAGCCGGAATACTGGGACATCGTGCTGTCGGGCATGCACGACGTGATGCAGAGTATCCACGGCACGGCCTACTCCGTGGGTCGCGGCGCGCCCTACCAGATGGCCGGCAAGAGCGGCACGGCACAGGTGTTCTCGGTGGGCCAGGACGAGGAATACGATTCGGAAGAGATCGAGGAGCGGCTGCGCGATCATGCACTGTTCATCGCCTTTGCGCCCTTCGAGGATCCCAGGATCGCCGTCGCCGTGGTCGTCGAGAACGGCGTGAGCGGCAGCCACGTCGCGGCGCCCATCGCCCGTGCGATCATGGACCAGTACCTGGGGTACGGCAAAGATGCCGCTGAGTGATACATCCCGCCTCGTCGCCAACAAGTCGGCACCGCTGAGCGACTTCACGCGGCTGCTCAGACGCCTGCACATCGACGGGCCGTTGCTGGGCGGGATCCTGCTCGTCTGCACGCTCGGTCTCGTCGTGCTGTACAGCGCCGTGGGCGAAGACATGCGTTTGTGGCTCAACCAGCTCGCCCGGCTGGGCGTGGCGCTGGTCGCCATGTTCGTCGCCGCGCAGATCCCGCCCGACTTCCTGCGCCGCTGGACGCCCTGGGCCTATGTCGGCGGCCTGGTGCTGTTGATACTCGTGCTGACGACCGGCGAGGTCGGCCAGGGTGCGCGGCGCTGGCTGGATCTCGGCGTCCGTTTCCAGCCGTCCGAGATCATGAAGCTGGCCGTGCCGATGATGGCGGCCTGGTACCTGCATGACCGGCACCTGCCGCCGAGGTTGGTGACGCTGCTGCTGCTCGCCGTGATGATCGTCGTGCCGACCGTGCTCATCGCCCGCCAGCCGGATCTCGGCACCGCGCTGTTGATCGCGGCCTCCGGCCTCATCGTCATCGTGCTCGCCGGGATGTCCATTCGGCTCATGTTCGCGATGGCCATCGCCGCCGTCCCGGGAGCGCTTGCGCTCTGGCACTTCATGCAGGACTACCAGAGGCAGCGGGTCCTGACACTGCTGAACCCGGACAACGACCCGCTCGGTGCCGGTTACAACATCATCCAGTCGAAGATCGCCATCGGTTCGGGCGGGCTGTTCGGCAAGGGCTGGACGAACGGCTCGCAGGCGCACCTCCAGTTCCTGCCCGAACGCGACACCGATTTCATCTTCGCCGTGATGGGCGAGGAACTCGGGCTCCTCGGCGAGCTGTCACTGCTGTGCCTGTATGTCTTCGTCATCGGCCGCGGCCTGTACATCGCGATGCAGGCTCCGGATACCTATTCCCGGCTGCTCGCCGGCTCGATCAGCCTCACTTTCTTCGTCTATGTCGCCGTCAACACGGCGATGGTCACGGGGCTCGTTCCGGTCGTCGGCGTACCGTTGCCGCTCGTCAGTTTCGGCGGTACGTCCATGGTGACGCTCCTGACCGGATTCGGTATTCTGATGTCCATCCACTCGCACCGGAAACTGCTCCCACACTGATGGTCCTCCGTACACTCGCCGGCCTGGCAGGCTTGCTCGTTCTCGCTGCTCCCGCCCAAGCCGTGGATCTCGAACGGCCCGACGTGCAGACGTTCATCCAGACGATGGTCCGGCAACACGACTACGATCCCGACAAGCTGCGCGACATCCTCGGACAGGCGGAGCTCGACGATTCCATCGTCGAGCTGATCAGCAAACCGGCGGAGAAGACCCTGACCTGGGCACAGTACCGCGCCATCTTCATCACCCGCGAACGCATCGAAGCCGGCGCCGCATTCTGGAAGGCGAACCGCGACGCGCTCGATCGCGTCAGCACCGAGACGGGCGTGCCGGTGCGGGTCGTGGTCGGTATCATCGGCGTCGAATCGTATTTCGGTCGCATCACGGGCGGCCACCGCGTGCTCGACGCACTCGCCACGCTGGCGTTCGACTATCCGCCGCGGGCGAAATACTTCCGCAGCGAGCTCGTGCAATTCCTGCTCCTCGTGCGCGAGGAAGGCATGCCGGCCACGGCACCGATCGGCTCCTACGCCGGCGCGATGGGCCGCCCGCAGTTCATGCCGTCGAGTTATCGCGCCTATGCCGTCGACGAGAGCGGCGACGGCAAGCGGGATATCTGGAACGACTGGGGCGACGTCGCCGGCAGCATCGCCAACTACTTCGTCAAACACGGCTGGCGGGCCGACGAGGAGATCGTGACGCGTGCGACGCTGGGCGAGGAATTCCGCGGTCCGGCGCCCGAGCCCGCCAATACGCTCGAGCCCGCCGACACGATCCAGTCGCTCAGCGACGCGGGTGTCATGTTCTCGACCGACCTGCCGCTCGACAGCGAAGGCCAGTTGCTGGTCCTGCAGGGCGCCGAGGGGCCCGAATACTGGGTCGGTTTCCACAACTTCTTCGTGATCACCCGTTACAACCGCAGCGTCATGTACGCGCTGGCCGTGCAGCAGCTCGGCCAGGAGATCGCCCTGGAGGTCGCCCGTGACGGGTCGTGACGCGCTCCGCCTGGGCGCGATCGTGCTCGGGCTGGTCCTGCTCGCCGCCTGCGGCTCGAATCGTGCGAAGGATGGCGCGCCGCGCAGCGGCAGCAATGCCATACCGAACCTGCCGGGCGATGCGGTGCCGCAACCCGAACCGAAGAGCCAGTACGGCAACGGTCCCGTGTACGAAGCCCTCGGCAAGAAATACCACGTCATGAAGAGCGGCAGCGGTTACAAGGAGCGCGGCGTCGCATCGTGGTATGGCACCAAGTTCCACGGCAACCTGACCGCAATGCGCGAACCCTACGACATGTACGCGATGACTGCCGCGCACAAGTCCCTGCCGCTGCCGACCTATGTGCGGGTGCGCAACCTGCGCAACAACAAGTCCGTCGTCGTCCGCGTCAACGACCGCGGTCCGTTCGTCCCGAACCGCATCATCGACCTGTCCTACGCGGCGGCGGTGAAGCTGGACATGATCCGCGACGGTACCTGCCTCGTCGAAGTGGAGGCGATCGATTTCAACGCCGATGCGCAAGGCGATCACCCGACCAGGGAGACGACCGCGGCGCCGCCCGAGTCCGTGAGCAGCCAACCGGCGCCGACCGCCGCCGAGGAGCACGAGGTCTATGCCCAGGTCGGCGCCTTCGGCGACAAGGGCAATGCCGAACGGCGCCTGGCGCTGCTGCACTCGCACGGCATCGGTACCGCGGTCATCGTCCCGGACACGGCGAGCCGGCCGCCGCTGTATCGCGTCCGCATCGGCCCGATACGCCAGGTGGAGCAGTACGACCTGCTGGTCGCGGAACTGGAACGCATGGGCATCGGCGACCCGTATCTCGTGACCGACTAGCGGAAGTCACACGCGACATCTGCCACATCACACGAGCCAGCGGGTGCGGCCGCCCGCGCTTCGTCATTGCTAGGAGCGTAGCGACGAAGCAATCCACGCTGGATTGCTTCGCTTCGCTCGCAATGACCCGCCCCGGGAATGGCGGTACAATGGCGGGCCTGGCTCTTTCCGACCCCCGGGTATTCATGAAATTTCGCTTTCTGGCGCTGCTTGCGCTTTTTGTCGCCGTCGATTCCGCAGCCGTCGAGCTGCATCCGTTACCTGCCCCGCCGACCATCGGCGCATCGAGTTTTTTCGTGATCGATGGCCAAACCGGTTACCCGATCGCCTCGCTGGAGCCGGACAAGGCCGTCGCACCGGCGAGCCTGACCAAGCTGATGACCGCTTACGTGGTATTCCACGCGCTCGAGGAGAAGCAGATCGGGCTCGACGACGAGGTGACGGTCAGCGAGAAGGCGTGGCGCGCGGAGGGTTCGCGCATGTTCATCGAGGTGGGCAAGCAGGTAAAGGTCCGCGATCTCATGCTCGGCATGATCGTCCAGTCGGGCAACGACGCGAGTATCGCGCTCGCCGAGTATGTCGCCGGCTCCGAGTCCGTGTTCGCCGAACTGATGAATCAGTATGCGAAGGCGCTGGGCATGAATTCGAGTCATTTCGTCAATGCGACCGGCCTGCCGGACGACAATCACTATTCGACTGCACGCGACCTCGCCACGCTCGCGCGCGCGATCATCAACGAGTTCCCCGAGTACTACAAGTATTACTCCGTGAAGGAATTCACCTACAACGGCATCAAGCAGCCGAACCGCAACAACCTGCTCTGGCGCGACGAATCGGTCGATGGCATGAAGACCGGCCACACCGAGGCCGCCGGCTACTGCCTCGTGTCCTCGGCGAAGCGCGACGACATGCGAGTCATCTCGGTCGTGCTGGGCACGTCGAGCAGCAGGGCCCGCATCGACGGCAGCCAGGCGCTGCTCAACTACGCGTTCCGCTTCTTCGAGACCCGCCTGCTGTACAAGGCCGGCGAGGAGATCACGCGGGCCAGGATCTGGAAGTCGGCCAACGAATACACCTCGCTCGGCGTGCTCAAGGACCTGTACGTCACCGTGCAGCGCGGCACATACGATGCGCTGGATTCGGAGCTCAACATCCCGGCCGTGCTCACGGCGCCGGTCGCCCAGGGCCAGCCGCTCGCGAAACTCGAGGTGAGTCTGGACGGCAAGGCGCTCATCGACACGCCGCTCCGGGCACTGGCCGACAATCCGGCCGGTTCGCTCTGGCAGCGGTTGCGCGACGGCATCAGCCTCTGGTTCGACTGAGGCGCGTCCGCGATGAGCGAGGAGACGGCCCTCGAGTTCCCCTGCGATTTCCCGATCAAGATGATGGGGATCGACACGCCCGAATTCCGGTCCACGGCCAGGGCGCTGGTCGAGAAGCACGCCGGACCGGTTGACGACGCCGCCGTCAAGGTCACGCGCAGCAGGACCGGCCGCTTCGTGTCGGTGACCGTGACGTTCAGCGCGCAGAGTCGCGAGCAACTCGACAACCTGTACCGGGAAGTGACTTCGCACGACGCCGTGCTGGTGGCGCTGTGAGCCTGGCGGCGGAATCGATGGCGCAAGCGGTCGTAATCCGCGACCTCGGGCGCACCGAGTACGAACCGGTCTGGCGCGCCATGCAGGCCTTCACCAGTGAGCGCGGACCGGCGACGCCGGACGAGATCTGGTTCACCGAGCACGAACCGGTATTCACGCTGGGCGTGAACGCGTCGCGCGAACACGTCCTCGCACCGGGCGATATCCCGGTGGTGCAGATCGACCGCGGCGGCCAGGTCACCTATCACGGACCGGGCCAGCTGATGATCTACCCGCTGGTCGACATCCGCCGCGCCGGGCTCGGCGTGCGCGACCTGGTCACCGCGCTGGAACAGAGCGTCGTCGAACTGGCGGCGGCTTACGGCATTGCCGCGGTCAGTCGTTGCGACGCCCCGGGCGTCTATGTCGATGGTGTCAAGTTTGCCAGCGTGGGCCTCAGGATCCGTCGCGGCGCCAGCTTCCACGGCATGGCGCTGAACGTCGATGCCGACCTCGAGCCGTTCTCGCGCATCAATCCCTGCGGCTTCGCGAATCTCGAGGTCACCGATCTCGCGCGGCTCGGCGCGGACCGCGACCTGTCGAGCGTGCGCGAAGCGCTGTTGCCGGTGCTGCTGCGCCATCTGTGCATGCCCGGCGCGCGCCTCGTCAGGCGTCGAGATTGAGCGCGGCGAGCCGCTCCGGCGTGCCGACGTCGTCCCAGGGACCCCGGTAGACCTCGCCACGCA
>JBAUVS010000654.1:0-2090 GCA_049583345.1 Woeseiaceae bacterium | reverse complement strand
GTCAGAGATTATTTCCTCTTTGATGACTATTTCAATTGCTCGTGCCCACCCACGAGCCGTAAGTGATGACAGCGAACGAAGCGAGCAGGGTGATCAGTCCGCAGTACAGTGTACCCGTGGTCCTTCTCGAAAAGTTGTGCCATTCGTTGAACACGTAGCCAATGGCAAAGCTGAAGAACACGAGCATCGTCATGTGAATGCCCCAGCTCATGAAACCGAAACCACCCATCCTCACATGTCCCAGTCCGTAAAAGAAGAACTGCCCATACCAGAGCAGCCCGGACAGGATGCCGAAGAAGTAGTTGGCCGCGAGCTTGGATTTGCCCGCCGATCCCGGCGGGATTTCGATGTACTCCCGGAACGTACCGCGCCGGGCATGTACGATCCCCCACCAGACCAGGTTCGTAAGAAACGCGCCCCCCATCGCGAAGATGTATTTCACATGACTCTGGAAATTTGTGACGCCGTGGTTTACGGCCAGTCGGTCGAGCGGATCGCCGGCCGAAAGCGACAGTCCGAATACGGCCGAGAGCACGCCGGCGAGGACGACGAGGACGAGGCCCTTGCGGATATTGAATGAGCTCGATGCATCCGGATTCGCGGCGACCAGTTCCCGCTCCTTGCGCACGCCTGCCAGGCCGCACAAGGCAACGCCGACGATGGAGATGGCGAAGCCGGCCAGGACGGTCCCGCCGCCGGGCTTCTGAAAGCTTTCGATGAGATTCCCGGCAAGCAGCGCGGGTATGACCGTGCCCAGCACAGCGGAAATCCCGATTGCGATGGCATACGTCAGCGAGAAGCCGATGTACTGGATACCGAGGGCGAAGGCCATCCCCCCGAATCCATAGACCGCACCGAGCGTCGTGGTTGCGAGGATTACCTCGATGGGCGATTCGGACAGGATCTGGATCAGGTCGGGTACGGTAAGCAGGGCAACCACGATCGGCGTTACCAGCCAGCCCGCAACGCAGAAGAGCAGCCAGTAGCTCTGGTAGGACCAACCCGAGGTGCCCCTTTGCGGGACGTAACATGACGCCGCCGCGATGCCGCCGACGGCGTGCAGCCCTATCCCTGCGAAGACGTTGGTAATCAACGGATACGGACCTCGTCAGCCGTCTGCCGGATAGGCAAGGCCGTAGATCCTCGAGGCGTTGCCGGCGAAAACCGCGCGCCGAACGTCGGCGGACTCGGAGGCAAACAGGGTCCTGAAAATCGACGCCCACTCGCCGATGTCCGACGTCATCCTGCACACCGGCCAGTCGCTGCCCCAGACCAGCCTGTCCCATCCGAAAGCTTCCACACAGAATTCGATGTACGGTCGGATCGTGTGCGCAAGCAAATTGCGCTCCGGGCAATAGGCGATCACGCCGGAAATTTTGCAATTGACATGCGGCATGACTGCGATGCGTCGGATGTCACGTTTCCAACTGACGAAATCGCCGCCGGCTATATCGGGAACGCCACAATGGTCCAGGATCAGTCGGGTATCGTCGCAATGCTGTGCGAGAGCCACGGCCGACGGCAATTGCCGCTGCAGAAAACACATATCGAAGGTCTTGTCGTGCTTGCCGAGCTGTCGGACGTTGCGAACGAACTGCGTGCTCGCCGACAGGTCATCGGGTACGACGTGCAGGATCCTGCGGAACCCGACCACTTCCGTCGGTGCCAGTTCGTCCAGCCAGGCATCGAACTCGGCGGAGTCGTGTTCTGGACGACAGCTGGCAATGACACCGGCGATGCGGTTATCCGGCTCGACCGCAAGGGACAGGATGAACCGGGTTTCATCCCGCCAGTATTCGTCATCGACGCCCGTCTCCATGAACAGAGTCTTGCCCACGGAGGCCGCGGCGGCTTCCGCCCGATAGTCGGACAGCGTGAAGGCGCCCGCACTCAGAGCCGGTATCGACTCCGTCCACGAATATCGAAAACGGTCCGGGTACACCAGGTGCTGATGCGTATCGATGAGCGGTTCCGATACGTCCCGATCAGTCAACGTGGAAGACCTCGTCCATCGTCGCCCACCAGTCGCCTTCGTCGCGCGTTTCGAGCGGTTGCTGGCAGGGCATGCAGATCTCCCACCAGCGCTGCGT
>JBAUVS010000653.1:0-2854 GCA_049583345.1 Woeseiaceae bacterium | reverse complement strand
CGGCGGCCTCGCCGGCGCCGGCCCCGCCGCGCGTGATGCGCCGGGGTGCCTCGCCGTAACGCGTCAAGATCAGCTCGTTGGGCTCTTCCTGGCGCCACGAGAAGCCCCCGGTTTCGCCATAGACCCGCAGCGACAGGGCGTTTTCGTTGCCGGGCGCGACCTGGCTCGCCCATAGCGCACCCTTCGCCCCGTCGTCGAAACGGAGCAGCACGTGGGCATTGTCGTCGAGCCGCCGGCCGGGCACGAAGGCCGTCAGATCGGCGCACAGCGCGCGCGGCTCGAGCCCGGTCACGAAGGTCACCAGCTGGTAGGCATGCGTGCCGATGTCGCCGATGCACCCGCCGGCACCCGACAGGGCCGGATCGGTGCGCCAGGCCGCCTGCTTCTGCCCCTGGGCCTCGATCGGCTCGGTCAGCCAGTCCTGCGCGTACTCGGCCTGCACCACCCGGATCCTGCCGAGTTCGCCGGCGGCGACCATGGCCCGCGCCTGGCGCATCATCGGATAGCCGGAATAATTGTAGGTGACCGCCAGGATACGACCCTTCGCAGCCGCGAGGCGCACGAGTTCGCCGGCCTCGGCGCTCGTGACGGTCATCGGCTTGTCGCAGATGACGTGGACGCCCGCCGAGAGGAAGGCCTTCGCCGCGGCAAAGTGTGCGTGGTTCGGCGTGACGATCGCCACCACCTCGATGCCGTCGTCGCGCGCGCGCTCTGCCGCGACCATCGCCTCGACCGACTCGTAGGAGCGCTCGGCCGGCAGGCCGAGTTCCGCCGCCGAGGCGAGCGCGCGGCCGGGATCGGAAGACAAGGCCCCGGCGCAGAGTTGGTAACGGTCGTCGAGGCGCGCGGCGATACGGTGCACGGCGCCGATGAACGCGCCCTGGCCGCCGCCCACCATGCCGAGCCGGACGCGATCCGGCCCGCGCGCGTCGTCCTTGCCCTCGATCATGTCCGGTACCCGCTCACGGAGCCGCCCTCAGTCGATGCCCAGTGCGGCACGATTGGCCGCCTCGTCGACGCCCGCGCCGGCAAAATCGTCGAACGCCTTGTCGGTCACCCGGATGATGTGATCGCGGATGAACGCGGCGCCTTCCCGCGCGCCGTCCTCGGGGTGCTTGAGGCAGCATTCCCATTCGAGCACCGCCCAGCCCTCGAAATCGTATTGTGCGAACTTCGAGAAGATCCCGCCGAAGTCGACCTGGCCGTCGCCGAGCGAGCGGAACCGGCCTGCCCGGTCGATCCAGCCCTGGTAGCCGCCGTACACGCCCTGCCGTCCGGTCGGATTCAGCTCGGCGTCCTTGACGTGGAACATCTTGATGCGCTCGTGGTAGATGTCGATGTTCTCCAGGTAGTCGAGCGCCTGCAGCACGTAGTGACTCGGGTCGAACAACATGTGACAGCGCGGATGCTCGCCGACCCGCTCGAGGAACATCTCGAAACTCGCGCCGTCGTGCAGGTCCTCGCCGGGATGGATCTCGAAACAGCAGTTCACGCCGGCGCTATCGAACGCGTCGAGGATGGGCCGCCAGCGTTTCGCGAGTTCGTCGAATGCCGCCTCGACGAGCCCCGGCGGACGCTGCGGCCAGGGGTAGAAATACGGCCACGCCAGCGCGCCGGAGAAGGTCGCATGGCATTCGAGACCCAGGTTCCGCGAGGCACGCGCCGCCTTGACGACCTGATCCACGGCCCAGGCCTGCCGCGCGGCGGGATTGCCGCGCACCGACTCGTGGGCGAAGCCGTCGAACATGGCGTCGTAGGCCGGATGCACGGCCACGAGCTGACCCTGCAGGTGGGTGGACAGTTCGCTGACGACGAGGCCGTGCGCATCGAGTGTCGCCTTGACATCGTCGCAATACGAGCGGCTGTCCGCGGCCTTGTCGAGATCGAACAGCCGGCGGTCCCAGCTCGGTATCTGTACGCCGACGAAGCCGAGTGCCGCGGCCCACGCGGCGATATTCTCGAGCGTGTCGAAGGGTGCCTCGTCGCCCGCGAACTGCGCCAGGAAGATTGCCGGACCCTTGATGGTTCTCACGTAATGTTCCTTCTCAGATGCTGCCGTCTTTGAATAGCCCGATGGCGTGATCCGCGGCCCGGGCCGTCAATGCCATGTAGGTAAGCGACGGATTCTGCGTCGCCGTCGACACCATGCACGCGCCGTCCGTGACGAACAGGTTCGGCACGTCGTGCGCCTGGTTCCAGCGGTTCAGCACGGACTCGGCCGGGTCGTCGCCCATGCGCGCCGTGCCCATCTCGTGGATGCCTTCGCCGGGTGCGCCGCCCGACCAGTCCTTGTTCTCGTCGTACCGGGGCCGGACGTTCACGCAGCCGGCCGCCTTCAGCATCGCCACCGCGTCGTCGGTACCGAGCTTCAGGATCTTGCGCTCGTTCGCGCCGTGGCGCACATCGATATACGGCGACGGGATGCCGAAGCGGTCGGTCTTGCTCGGATGCAGGGTCACGCGATTGTCCTTGTCCGGTAACATCTCGCCGAACAGGCTGAGGCCCACCGTCCAGGGCCCGGGCTGTCGCAGGCGTTGCTTCAGTTCGACGCCGATGCCCGGCTGCCACTGAGCACGCTCCCAGCTCGGACGCGATGCTGAACCCTGGAATCCCCAGCCGCGCAGGACGTCGCGATCGTGTTCGGTGACGTTGGCGTAACGCGGGATATAGATGCCCGCCGGTGCCCGCCCGGCATAATAGCGATCCTCGAGCCCTGGCAATTCGCCATCGGCGCCGACGCCGAGGATATGATCCATCAGGTAACGGCCGAGCACTCCGCTCGAATTCGCGATGCCGTTCGGGAAGCGTTCCGATGTCGAGTTCAGCATGATGCAGGCCGTCGCGATCGTCGACG
>JBAUVS010000652.1:0-4673 GCA_049583345.1 Woeseiaceae bacterium | reverse complement strand
CTTCACGGCTGTGGTCTTGAGGTAGATGCCGGCGGTGACGGGATCGTCGGCGACGCGTTCGCCGTCCGTCAGTCCGGCGAGTACCTCGGTGCGGTCGCCGAACGTGCCGCCGACCCGGACCTGTCGCATGCGGACGCGTTCGTCGGCATCGACGACGTAGACTCCCGTGACTTCGCTGCGGCGTATCAGCGCCGCGGTGGGCACCAGCAGGCGGTGCGTGCGGCCGATCACGAAGGCAACCTTGACGAACATGCCCGGGTACAGCGCGAACTGGCCGTCGGGCAAGTCCACGCGCACGCGGAACGTGTTACTGGCGCTGTCGGCGAACGGGAAAATCGTCACGCCGACCGCTTCGACGCGGCCGTCCGCGGTCTGCACGTAGGCCTTTCGATGCTCTCGCACCTGGGCCGCGACCTCCTGCGGAACGTCGACGACGACGCGCAGCTTCTCCAGCGACAGCCCGCTCATCAGCGGCTGCCCCACCCTGACCGTCTCGCCGACTTCGACATGGCGCGCGGTGACGATGCCGGCATATGGCGCCCGGACCAGCGTGTACTCGAGTTGTTGGTCCGCCGCCGCGACCGCAGACTGTGCGGAGTCGACCCGTGCCCGAGCTGCGTCCCGCGCCGCCAGGGCCTGGTCGTACTCGCGCTTGGACGAAGAGCCGGATTCGAACAATCCCGCCGCCCGTTTGAATTCCTCCTCCGCCTGGGCGTTGCGCGCCTGCGCTTCGTCGAGAGACGCCTGGGCCTGCTTCAGCGCGGCCTGTTGCTCGACGTCGGTGAATCGCACGATCGGCGCTCCGGATTCGACGTAATCGTCGACGTCGTAGAAAACTTCTGCGATCCGGCCGCCGGTCTGCGCCGACACCGTCGCCTTGTTCACGGCCTCGACCGTACCGTCGAACACGCGCTCGAGCGGGGTCTCGTCGACTTTCGCGGTCGCGGTCGCGAACGGCAATTCGGCTGTGGCGGGGCCGGCAGACATGAGAGCGGCGACCAGGGCAACGGTGCCGAATCGGGTATGCGGGGACACGAGGTTCGAGGTCATGGTTCAGTCTTCCAGTGACTGCGGATCGCAATACAGCGTCTGCAGCGTCTCGAGGATGGCGCGGGCTTCAACACCCGCGAGCGAATAGAAATGGGTCTGGCCGTCGCGGCGTCCGCTGACGAGGCCCTGCCGGCGCAGCAATGCCAGGTGCTGGGAAACCGTCGACTGCGGCGCCGACAGCAAGCGCGCCAGCTCGTTCACCGAACGCTCCGCGCCGATCAGCTGACAGAGCAGCATCAGCCGTGTCTCGTTGCACATCGCGGAGAGCAGCGTACTGGCTTTGGACGCCTGTTCCTGCATCGCGTGGACGTCTATCGCCGCCGCGCCGGTATTCTCGTCGTGTTTCACAGCAGCCCCACGGCGCGCGCCAGGCGCAGTTTCGCGAGCGCGAGAGAGAAGTGAGCGTTGTCACGATTGTCGAGGCTCTGTTCGCGCAGGGATTCGGCATCCAGGACTTCGGTGTTCGTACTCGCGCCGGCCTTGTATCGGTTGCTGACGACACGCAGGTTCTCGGTCGCCTGGGCGACCGCACTCTCGGCCACCTGCAACCGGTTCTCGGCCTCGATGCGGTCATTCCATGCGCGGCGCACCTCGAGCGCGATCATCGAGTCGAGGTCGGCTCGCCGATGACCGAGCGCGGCCGCATGGCTGTCCAGGGAGGCCGCGTGCTTGCGGCTCCGGCCGCCGTCGAACAGGTTCCATTGCAGGGAAATCCCGGCCATCCAGAATCGGTCGTCGGTCAGGAACCGGTTCTCGAGCATCATGTACCCGCCGGTCAGAGCGAGTTGCGGCCGCGCCTCGGCGCGGGCCGCGTCGGACTGGTCGTGCAGCGCCCGTTCCTGCAGATCCAGCGCCGCGAGCTCCGGGCGGCGCTCGGCCGCCATCGCGATCAGATCCTCGAGGGTGCGGCCGGCGGGCAGGATCCTGTCGATGTCGAGCGACGGGTCGAGCGTCACCTTTGCCGTCAGGGGACGGCCCAGCGTGCGGTTGTAAGCTGACCGCGCGTAGTCGAGTGCGTTGACGGCTTGCAGCCGGCGCTGTTGTGCATCGGCCAGCGAGACGCTCGCGGCGAGGAAGTCGTTCTGCGGGACCGCACCGAACTCGAGGCGTTTCTTCGTGTCCTCGGTGTGCGCTGCGAGTGAATCGACGTTGGACTCGGCGACGTCGAGCGCGCGCTCGGCGCGCAACACGCCGACGTATTGCACGGCGACCCCGAGCTTGACGGCCTGTGTCACCGCGGCGAGGTTGCTCTCCGCAGCCCGGGCTCCGGATTCCGCGGCCGAGATACCGGCGCTGATCCCGCCGCCGGCATACAGCGGCAGCCGGATTTCGGCGCCTGCGCTGACGAAATCGTTGCCGTCGAAGATCGGCGGCGTGGTGAGGCCGCCGATGTCGAAACCGGGCGCCTGGTCGAGCCGGGTGTAGGCGGTGTTGAGACCGAGCCGAGGCAGGCGGGCGGCCTTCGCCTGCCCGAGATCGAAATTCGCCGCATCGCGTTCCGCCGCGGCCGCGGCGATCTGCTGATGGGCGGCCAGCGCGGCCTGCCACGCATCGTCGAGCGTTTCGGCGGACGTCGCGGCCGTGAACGCCAGCGAGGGGAGGGCGAGAAACAGGATCAGGCGCTGCATTTCGGGGTGGCTCCGGCGTCAGGAAATCAAACAGCGGCATTATATATCGTATTATTTGAATATTACAATATAAGTACTCCGACCGACGCGGCGATCCGGGATCGAGGACCCGGAAGGACGCTTGCCTGCGTTCAATAATTGCGTTATCGCAATAATTGCGTTAGAGTTACGCCCTGTTCGTCGCCAAGCGACTTTTGAAGGAGATCGAAGATGAGACTGGCAATTCCGGTAATGACCGCCGCGGCACTCCTCGTGTTTGCTGGATGTGACAATCAGGGACCCGCCGAGAAGGCCGGCGAGAAAATCGACCAGGCAGTCGATACCGCCAGTGAGAAGGCCGAGGACATGGCCGACAAGACCCAGGACACCATGGAGGATATGGCGGACAAGACTGGGGACGCGATGGATGACATGGCCGACAAGGCCGACGAAACGATGGAGGACGCCAAGGATGCCGTCGAGGACGCAACCGACGACTCCAACTGACAATTTCCGAAACTCACGGATCTGCCTGCTGTCGATGTTGGACAGGTCTTCCCGAAACGTCGTCTTCGCCTTCTGACCGGGCGCGCGGACCGCATTGCGGGAACGATTTCGAACCAGCACTCAAGGCTACGATTACGGAGGTCAAGAAATGTCAGTCATACAGTCCGATTTACCGTACAAGGAGAATGCTCTCGAGCCGCATATCTCGAAGGAAACGCTCTACTATCACTACGAGAAACACCATCGGGGCTACGTCGACAAGCTCAACGGGTTCATCAAGGACACCCCTTACGACGCACTCGAACTCGAGCAGATCATCGACAAGGCTCGCAAGGCCGGCGACATCAAGATTCTCAACAACGCGCTGCAAGCGTGGAATCACGGCTTCCTCTGGCAAAGCATGTCGCCGAAAGGCGGCAACGAGCCCGAAGGATCGATCCGGCAGGCGATCGACAAGGCGTTCGGCGATCTCGAGCGCTTCAAGAAGGAATTCAGGGAAGCGGCTCTCGGCCAGTTTGGCAGCGGCTGGGCCTGGCTGGTGCAGAATCGCGGCGACCTGAAGATCCTCGCCACGGGCAATGCCGAATCGCCGGTCGGCACCGGGATGACGCCGTTGTTGACGCTCGACGTCTGGGAGCACGCCTACTACCTGGATTACAAGAACGCGCGCAACGATTACGTCGATGCATTCCTGAACAACCTGATCAACTGGGAATTCGCCGCATCGAACCTCGCCGGTGCCAGCGACGCACAGGCCGCGTGAACACAGTTGCCTGCGAGCGACTCGAATCGGCGCTCATGCATAACCCGTAACACGTCGGAGGGTCATCCATTGCGGATGGCCCTCTCTTACACTTGTCCCACCGCCGGCGCGTAGTCTGACGCCGATGTCTTCCCTTACGCTGAATCCCGACGAGGCCGGCCGGACGGCTGCCCAAGTCTCGCGAACGCTGACGGCACTCGATCGTGCATTGCGTTTCGCGCGGGCGAAACTCAGCCCCGATATCACCGCGCAGCGCTTGCTGATCCTGATTGCCGTGTACTTCCACGAAGGACTCAGTCAGAAGGAACTGCTGAATCATCTCGAATCGACGTCGATCACGGCGCTGTCCCGCAATCTCGCGGACTTGTCCGCGATGACCACGAAGAAGGCCCCGGGCCCGGGGCTGCTCGAACTCCGAATCGATCCATCGAACCTGCGCATCCGGCGCGTGTTTCTCACGAGCAAGGGCAGGACCTTCGTGCGGCAGTGGCTGGCTGAGACGGTCGGCGATGTAGTCGAAGAAGTTTAAGAGCCAGGGGTCCCGGCAACCTAGAGTCCGAGCTCGTCCAGGACCTGCGTGGTTCGCTCGTAGCCCAGCTCGGCTATCTCCGAGGCCCGGTGGAATTCGAAAAAGCTGCAGGCGTTTCGTGGAATTTCGACGATCTTGTCGAGTGCGTAAGCGGCGAGCTTGAGTCGTGCGATCGTACCCTGCATGACATCGATGGATTTCGTGAGAAGCTCCACGG
>JBAUVS010000651.1:0-1566 GCA_049583345.1 Woeseiaceae bacterium | reverse complement strand
TTGATGTTGGTAAGGCGCATCTCGCGACGGCGGACCGGGAAGCCGAACCAGCGGCGCACGGTACGAATGCCGTCGCCGGTCTGTTCGACTTCCAGCGAATTGCCCATCGTGTACAGGCACAACAGGGCGACGAGGGCACCCACGCCGCCGAATACGCTGCCGAAGATTGCGTGGCCTTCGTGCACGATCAGGAAAGCGCCGGCAGCTGCGAAGATCGCGCCGAAGAGGAGCCCGGCCAGCGATCCGCCGAGGAAGCGCCCGGCCGGGAAGAACATGCGGCGTCCCGCCAGGCCGTAGCCGAGGTGCACGACCTCGCGCACGGCCTCGACGTCGAGCGCGTGTTGCGCATCGCGGGACTCGGCTACCGCCCGCTCCGACAGCAGCCGCGAGGTCTGCGCCGTCGCATACACCGGGATGTCGTAGCTTCGATCGAGGTCGGCGCCGGGCAGATCGGCTTGCAGGCCGAGGCGCCACAGCTTGTAGCTGTCATCGTGTTGGGTGTCCGACTCGCTGAGGCCTTCCGGCACGTCGAAGCGGAACGTAAGGCGTGTGCCGAGGGCGCAGGACTCGGCGTGCGCCACCATCGCGTCCTGCCACAAGGCTTTCTCGCCGCGACTGCGATCCTTGCCGCTGCCGCTGACGTAGCTGTGCAGGTTCGTGAGAGTGACCCCGAACTTCGCGGACGGATCGAACGGCAGCCGCAGGTCGATCGTGCCGCCGACGTGGCCGCCGATCGAGCCCGGGAACGGATCCAGCGTGACGGGCGCCGGGCCGAAGCGGCGCCACTCCAGCGTGCGCCGGATCGCCCAGACCAGCAGGCCGGCGCCGACGAGCGGGAACAGCAGGCCGATGAGCACGACGTATTTGTGATGATTGACGATCTCGTCGTAAGCCAGGAACGGGATCGGCGCCGAGATCGCGTTCCAGAGGACGGCGAACGCCCAGGCGCCGTACATCGACGTCTTCGAACTCGAGCGGATCGTCGCGGTCTGCCAGGCAGTGTCGGCGAGCCAGGGGGCGTCCGCGAATTTCGGGTCCGCTTTGTCAGTCGGCCCGGGCGCGCGCCAGGACCAGATCAGGAGGCCGGCGCCCACGCCGCCGAACACGATGACAAAGATGGCCTTGAAGCCGATCATGCCCCAGCGGACGTCGCGGTCGATGATCGAGCGGCCGGGATTCTGCGGATCGACGTAGACCGTGATCGCCTCGCCGCGGGACTGCAGGTTGGCCAGCCGCCGGCCCGTGTCCTGCTGGTAGTCGCCGATGTTGTCCGCGCCGCTGCCGAGCGTCACCCGCTTGCCGGTCCAGGTCCGGCCGCGGTAGGTGTAGCTGTACCGGGCGTAGGCCTCGTAGGTGTCGGAGTCGTCGCCGGAATGCGTGTGGTAGCCGGCCTCCAGCAGTCGCGCCTGGACCGGCACCCAGTGCTGCATCTGCGTCGCGTCGTGCAGCGTGCTGCCGATGGACCACGCCATCCACACGCCGACACCGAAGAACGGCAATCCGAACAGGAACAGGAAGATACGACCCTTCATGGCGGGCAGGATAGCAACCGGGCCGGGATCGCAC
>JBAUVS010000650.1:0-15266 GCA_049583345.1 Woeseiaceae bacterium | reverse complement strand
CGCACATCGGCGAGCATTTCCACGGCAGCCTGGGGCTCGTGCAGGATGCCGCGGTATCGCCGGCATTCTGGCTTGCCGCCGCCGGCGTGTTTACCGCCTGGTACCTGTACCTGAAGCGGCCCGAGCTGCCGGAATTGGTGAAGGCGCGAGTGAGCCCGCTGTACGAGCTGCTGGACCGCAAGTACTACATGGACGACCTGTACATCAAGGGCTTCGCCGCCGGCGGCCGCGCGATCGGGCGCTTCCTCTGGAAGGAGGGCGATCAGTTCGTCATCGACGGCGTGCTCGTGAACGGCACCGCGAATTCGATCGGCAGGCTGGCTGGTGTGCTGCGCCAGCTGCAGACCGGCTATCTCTACACCTACGCCTTCGCGATGATCATCGGCCTGACGATGTTGTTGAGCTGGCTGATCTGGTTCCGCTGATCCGGGCGCGCGAATGGACTTCTCGCATAACATCCTGAGTATCCTGATCTGGCTGCCGATCGCGGCCGGCGTCGTGATGCTCGGGATCGGCGACGGCGGCGACGTGCGCTCGACCCGCGCGGAGACCATGCGCTTCGTCGCGCTCGGCTCGTCGCTGCTGACCTTCGTGCTCAGCATCGGCCTGTACAAGTGGTTCGACAATGCGCAGGCCGCGATGCAGTTCGTCGAGGACGTGTCCTGGATCCCGGCGCTCAAGGCCTCGTATCACCTCGGCGCGGACGGGATCTCCGCGCCGCTGATCCTGCTGACCACGTTCCTGACGCCGCTCGTCGTCATCGCCGGCTGGGATACGATCGCGGTACGTCCGGCGCAGTATTTCTCGGCGTTCCTGATCCTCGAAGGTTTGATGATCGGCGTGTTCTCGGCGCTCGACGGCCTGCTGTTCTACGTGTTCTGGGAGGCGATGCTGGTGCCGATGTTCCTGATCATCGGCGTCTGGGGCGGCCCGCGGCGCATCTACGCGACGCTCAAGTTCTTCCTGTACACCTTCCTCGGCTCCGTGCTGATGCTGGTCGCGTTCATCTACCTGTACGGGCAGACCGGCAGCTTCGACCTCGCCGCGTGGATGGCCGCGCCGCTCGGCTTCACCCCCCAGAAGCTGATCTTCGTCGCGTTCCTGCTCGCCTTCGCCGTCAAGGTGCCGATGTGGCCGGTGCACACGTGGTTGCCGGACGCGCACGTCGAGGCGCCGACCGGCGGCTCCGTCATCCTGGCGGCGATCATGCTGAAGATGGGGGGCTATGGATTCGTGCGCCTGTCGCTGCCGATCGTCCCGGACGGCAGCGCCTACTTCTCGGGACTCGTGATCGCGCTGTCGCTGATCGCGGTCGTCTACATCGGCTTCGTTGCGCTGATGCAGCAGGACATGAAGAAGCTCATCGCGTATTCGTCGATCGCGCACATGGGTTTCGTGACGCTGGGCTTTTTCCTCGCCTGGTGGATCGGCACGTCGACGGGGGCGGGCCTCGGCATGACCGGCGGCATGGTGCAGATGATCTCGCACGGCCTGATTTCCGGCGCGCTGTTCCTGTGCGTGGGCGTACTCTACGACCGCGTGCACAGCCGCCAGATCGCCGACTACGGCGGCGTCGCCAACACGATGCCCGTATTTGCGGGATTCATGGTGCTGTTCGCGATGGCCAACGCGGGCCTCCCGGGGACGTCGGGTTTCGTCGGGGAGTTCATGGTGATCGTCGCCAGTTTCAAGGCGCAGTTCTGGTTCGCGGCGCTGGCGGCGACGACGCTGGTACTCGGCGCGGCGTACACGCTGTGGATGATCAAGCGGGTCGTCTACGGCGAGGTCGCCAACGACAACGTCGCCGCACTGAAAGATCTCAATCGCCGCGAATTCGTCGTGCTCGGCGTGCTCGCGGCAGCCGTCCTGCTCGTCGGCCTCTGGCCTGCACCGCTCGTGGACATGATGAACGTCACGATCCAGCAACTGATCGAACACGTGGGGCATTCGAAGCTGTGAATCCGACCGATTACATCGTAGCCGCCCCCGAGATGACCCTGCTCGGCCTGATCTGCTTCGTGCTGATCGCGGACCTGTTCGTCGACGACGAATGGCGCGTCGTGACGTTCTGGATAACGCTCGCCTCGCTCGCGATCACGCTGTGGGCGCTGCTTGCGACGGCGCCGGACGGCCGGCTCGTGGAATTCAACGGCGCCTACGTCAGCGATCCGCTCTCCCAGGTCCTGAAGATCGCGGCGACAGGCTTCGTCGCGCTGGCGTTCGTCTATGCGCGCGACTACCTGCGCGCCAACCAGCTGCACAAGGGCGAGTTCTACGTGCTCGGACTGTTCGGGCTGCTCGGCATGATGATCATGATCTCGGCCAACAGCCTGCTGTCGATGTACCTGGGGCTGGAGACGCTCGCGCTGTCGCAATACGCGCTCGTCGCGATCGATCGCGACAACCCGTCCGCGGCCGAGTCCGCGATGAAGTATTTCGTGCTCGGCGCGATCGCATCCGGTGCCGTTCTGTACGGCATCTCCTGGATCTATGGCGTGACCGGCTCCCTGCAGTTCGACGTGATTGCCTCGGCGATCGCCGGCAACCCGGGACTGAACAATGTCGCGCTGTGGTTCGGGCTCGCGTTCCTGGTCGTCGGCATCGCGTTCAAGTTCGGTGCCGTGCCGTTCCACATGTGGCTGCCGGACGTGTACCAGGGCGCGCGCTCGCCCGTGACGCTGTACATCGCATCCGCACCCAAGCTGGCCGCGCTGGCATTCACGCTGCGCATCCTCGTCGACGCGCTCGGCGGGATCTACGAGGTCTGGGCGGGGATGATACTGGTGGTCGCGGTGCTGTCGCTGCTGGTCGGCAACATCGTGGCGATCGCGCAATCGAACATCAAGCGCATGCTGGGCTACTCGACCATCGCGCACGTCGGCTTCATCCTGCTCGCCGTCTACTGCGGCACGGAGAAGGGCTACGCGGCGGCGCTGTTTTACACGCTGACCTACATTGTCGCGGCGGCCGGATCGTTCGGGATCGTGGTGCTGCTGAGCCGGCGCGGCTACGAGGCCGAGAACCTGGCCGACTTCAAGGGTCTGAATCAGCGCAGCCCGTGGTTCGCCCTGATGATGATGTTCCTGATGCTGAGCCTGACCGGGGTGCCGCCGTTCATCGGCTTCTTCGGCAAGCTGAACGTCATCGATGCGGCCCTGAGCGCCGGCTACCCGGGCCTCGCCGTGCTGATGGTCGTGGCGGCCGTCGTCGGCGCGTTCTACTATCTGCGCGTGATCTGGTACATGTATTTCGAGCCCGCCGAGGACCAGGCAGTCCTGCAGGCGGGCACGGACACGCGGGTCGTCCTGAGCCTGAATTGCGTCGCGACCCTGGCCCTCGGCATCGTCCCGAGCTGGCTCTGGACCCTCTGCACGGCCGTCTTCAGCTGATTCGAGCCCCTGCCATTGCGCGGGTTGCCACCCTGTCATTGCGCGGCTTGCCACCCTGTCATTGCGAGGAGCGCAGCGACGAAGCAATCCAAAGCCGCGGCCCTTGAATAAACCTGGCGGACTCCTTATCATGCGCAACCTCGATTGCGGGGTGGAGCAGTTTGGCAGCTCGTCGGGCTCATAACCCGAAGGTCGCAGGTTCAAATCCTGCCCCCGCTACCACATACCGAAAACCCGGCCTCGTGCCGGGTTTTTTGTGCGCGTGGTCCGATCTGCAGATATATCCGGTCCAGTACCAGCAGCAGGCATCGGGCCGGGCTTGGGCCGCACGGACCCAACGAACCCGACGCGGACGCAGGAGCCGGGCCAGAACCGCGCTGATCCCGGGCGGCCCAATTTTGCGAATCGGAGCTTCCGGCCCTCATAGTCCGGTATAGTAGGCATCCCTTTCACATCGCATGTATCGAGTCTGCTGGCGTTGTGCCTTCATCCTCTTCAGCGGTAATTGAAACTTTAGGAGGTTTCATGGGCAGGAAACTTTATGTCGGAAATTTGCCGTACTCGGCCGATCAGCAGACGCTTACCAAGATATTCAGTCAGTGCGGAACCGTCGATTCGGTCAACGTGATCACGGATCGCGATACTGGCCGAAGCAAGGGCTTCGGGTTTATCGAGATGTCATCGAACAGCGAGGCGCAGAAGGCAATTCAGGAACTCAATGGTGCCGACTGCGACGGCAGGCCAATGACGGTCAACGAGGCGAAACCGGAGAAGAAAAGATCCGGCGGTGGTGGCGGCGGATACGGTGGTGGCCGTCAGCGCTGGTAAACCGCTTGTGAGCTTTGCCGTCCGGCAGTTTGCGGACGTCTAGAATCCCGGGTATTGGTCTATCGGGCGATCGCTAACGACGTTAGCGGTCGCTCACGTGCTCGTCGGGCGAGAATCCCCCCGAACGAGCCCCAAGATCCACCCCGACCATCGCCCGCCGAGCAATGGCCCCCTGGAGGGGCCATTCTCGTATGCGAAAGGCGTTGCGGCACCATTGACGGACATTCGCATCCCGGAGCACTATTCGCCCAACCAGGTGGTTGCCTGAAAAAAGGACATAACAAAAATGAAAACCTCACTTCGTATTGGGGGTATTGCCGGTGCCATCCTGATCGGCCTGGCTGCTTGCGGGGGCGGCTCCGCCGTGTCCGGCCGTTACGTGGCCGAAATGCCGGGGATGGACGACGAGATGGCGCTGGATTTTCACAAGGACGGCAGCGCCACGATGACCATGGGCGGCCAGGACATGGATTGCACGTACGAACAGGGCGAAAAGCGCATTGCGGTAAGCTGCTTCGGCAGCTCCGGCTTTTCGTTGACGCCTCTCGACAACGGCGACCTCGAAGGCGATATGGGCGGCGCAATCGTGCACTACAAGAAGCGCTGAACGCTTGCTGCAACTGCGAGCGATACTGCTCTGCTCGTTCATACCCGCCACGGCCTGCAGTGGCGGTGCAAACGTCTCTCCGCTGGAGCAGGCCGTGTTCGCCGATCTGGCGGGCCAGTTATCTGCCTCCGACCGATCGGAAGTACTCGCCTCGCTCGGCATCCAGCTGGCGGACGACGGCACGACGATTCTCGATCCGGTCTGTCACCTGGCCATGGACCCGCCGGACGTCCGTCTGGACGATCTGAACGGTGACGGGCGCCCGGAGCTATCGATTAACGGCGGCAATACCTGCAGCGCCGGGGACACGGGCGCCGTGCTCTGGCTGTTCGGCCGCGGCCCGGACGGCCGTTACCGCATAATATTGAATACGCTTGCGTTCGGCTATCGGGCGACCGGGCACCGTGTCGATGCTTATCCCGACCTGGTGCTCGGCGGTCCCGGATTCTGCCATGCGGTCTGGCGGTGGACCGGTTCGGCATACGACTTCGACCACAGCGAGCCCGAAGTCGCAGGCGGCTGCGACGGACAATAGCGCCGGCAGGTAGCTCAGCCGTGCTCGAAGCCGGCGAGATACCTCGCCAGGTCGATCGCTCCGGCCTGTTCCGATATCTGCCTCAGCGTTCCCATGCCTTCGATCGGCTCGTTCGGATTCACGCCTTTCTGCACGGCCGCCTCGACGAATTGCTTGATCTGATCGTTCAGCCCGAGCTGGAAATTCCGGGCCAGCTCGTTGAAGAACGCCAGGTGGATCAGGTTGAGGCCGTTCGCGTCTTTCTGCATTGGCTGATCGCTGCGTTTGAGCATCTCCATCGCGATGGGAAACTTGCGTGCAAGTATGGCCATCATCAGCGGCGACTTGCCCTGGCCGTTGAGCACGTCCGGGTCGGCACCGCCGTCCATCAGCGTATTCGCGACCGCGAGCAGCGTCTCGTCGGTGACGATACTTCCGGAATAGGGATGCGGCTTGATTACCTCGTGGAGCGGCGTGTCACCCGAGGCGCTGGGGTGATTCGGATCGAGGCCGAGGGCGAGCAGGCGCTGGATCTCGGGCACCGAACACAGCTTGGCGGACCCCAGCGAGTACAGGCAGTAGTGCAGCCGTGTGTGACCACCGGAGTCCTCCGCCTTGGGATTGGCGCCGAGTTCCTCGAGCAGTGCCAGCGCCCTGGGTGAGGCTTCGATATAGGCGTACGTCCACGCGTTCGACATGAACGGCTGGCCCTGACGCACCGGGCTGAGATTGATGGGTTTGGAGATATCCACCAGCTTCTGGTCGATGTAGTAGTGGGCCTTGTCGGCATCGATCGGACGATCGGCCAGCGGCCACTCCGGACGCCCCGGCTGGCTGCCGATGGCGGCCAGGAAGGGCGCCGAATAATTCGGATCCATGAACCTGGTCGCGTCGTACTCCGTTAACACCTTGTTTCCGTACTGTGTGACCGCCGTCCAGGTGCCCACCTTCTGCCCGGCCTGGTAGCGACCTTGCTCCTGGATGTCGCCGGTCTCCATCCAGCGCGTGTAGTCCCCGTCGAGTGCCCCGTCCTTCCAGTTCTGGAGTTCCTGGGGCTGCCCATTGAGGTAGTAGGTCTTCACGGCGCCCACCCAGCCGCCGCCTTTCGCGGTCGTCCCTTCCTGCGTGAGTACCGTCTTGTCGCTGCCCTGTACCTCGTTCCAGCGCTTGCTTTCTCCGAAGGGCAACACCTGCAGCGACAGTGGCTGGCCCGTGCACGTCCAGGTCTGTTCCTTGCCGGTAACCCCGTCGCTTTCGCGGAAGGACTCGCGCGTGAGCGTCCCGTTCTCGCACCATTGCTTCGAGCTGCCGGTGGCGACCAGGCGCCCGGAATTCGGCCCCGTGGACTCGAAGTGCACGGTCTTCTCGGTCTTCATCTGACCGTTCGGGTACCACTCCTTCCAGTCTCCGTTCGGGAAACCGTCCTTGTAGGCGACCTGTGCCAGCATCTTGCCGTCGGGCGTCTTCTCTACCAGAACGCCGGTCACCGGCTTGCCGGTTTCGCGAAGCGTCGCCGGTCGCGCACTCAGCACGCTGTCCGGGGTGACCAGCGACGTGTCGATCTCCTTATGAGATCCCCCACAACCTGAGATCAGAATGCCAAACGAAACGAGGGCCAGAACGACCCGAATCGGACAATGCATGACAGCCTCCCGGCACCAGGAAAGACCAGATTATTATTGTTTCTGGCCGGGATATTACGCCGGCCCGGGGTCAGCGCAAAGCACTATCAGCGGCCCGCAATTCAGGCCGATTTGCGGGGACGCACCCGACGTCGGAACCCCGGCCCCGCGCCCGCGTTCTCACGCCCCCGTTGATCCGCGGAGATTTCCGCTTTTTTCCAAACTGGAGAATTTCCGATGCTAAACTTGCAGTGACTGCCGGTGACCCATACCGGCCAGAGGCATCGGATCTCGGGGGGTGACTCACATGAGGAAGATCATCGTTCCGGTAGTGAGTTTTGTACTGGGTGCGCTCGTGGCTACGATGGTTTTCGACAGTCGCGAGTCGCATCAGCCCGGCAAGGCGGTAGCCACCGAGCCTCCCATTTCAGAGCCGGATGCGCGTGAAACAACGGAGCCGGCAACGCCAAAACCCGACGCGGCCCTTGCGCACAAGGATTCGAAGCGGCTGGCACCTGGTGAATCTCCACGCGGGGCCCGTACAAGCAACCTGCCCGCCGACGAAGGCGATATCGCCGAGGCGTACCCTCAACCCGATACGAACGAATCCTCCCATGCCAATCCGTCGGTAAGGATATCGGGAAACGACCGGCACCAATCAGCAACCGTTCGCCAGCCGATACCGGTGGCCGAGGAAATTGCACCGTTCTTCAAGGACGACTCGAGCGCATCCGACTTTCAGAGCAAGATGGAATCGGAGAACCGGGACGATTCCTGGGCTCAGTTCATGGAGGCCCAGATCGCGGCTTATCTTGCGTCGAAGCCCACTCTTGCGGCCTTTCGGATCGCGTTGATTCAATGCAGATCGTCGATGTGCGAGATCCAGGCGGTGGGGTACGGGCCCGACGCTGCCGCTACCTGGTTCGCCGCGGTGAATGATTTGCCGAGGCAGCCATGGGCGGTCGAGTTCGGCGACGGGAATTTCACCATGCGGGAGTTCGCGCCCGATGTGACGTCCATTCTCATGCAAATGGCCCGGGTCAGGTCCGATTCGAAGGTCGATTCGGCGAATGTGCTCGCAAGCAGGCAATAGGTTCTTTTGATCGCCGCTTTCCGGCCTTTTGCAGACAGTCGGAAATCGCCCCGTCAATTTTGGCAGAGCAAGTGGGGAAGACTAATGACGCTCGCGAATTGGGCATTAGTAGGGGATATTGTTGCGTCCGCTACGCTCGTAATTTCACTTATTTTTGTGGGTGTGCAGTTGCGGGCCAATACGAGTGCGACCAGGTCTGCTACGGCGAGCGCGGCGAGCTCATCCACCAGTACCTGGTATACCCCAATGGGCACCTCGGCCGAAGCCAGTGCGGTATTCTTCAATTTCATGAACGACCCGGGATCCCTCACCCCTCAACAGCGCCTGCAGGCAGTATTTTCAGCGCATGGCGTCCTGGTCAATTTTCAGACCAGTTTTATGCTGGCCAATAAAGGCACGTTGGACAACCAGGCCAAGGATACGCTTCTGGGGGCGATTGTCGTCGTCAAGGATACGCCGGGTTTCAAATACTACTGGGAACGACGAAGGGCATTCTTTTATGACGAGTTCCAGGACTATGTAGAACAGCTGATGAATGTGGGTCGGGACACTTCCAGCGATATCTATAGCATCAAGCCGGCATAAATATGCCTCGGGACCAGAGGGTGACGACCGCTTTTGTAGATCTCGTCTGACCGACCGCCACAGGTGAAGGCCGGGAAACCCTCATCGGAACATTCCATGCTGCGTGATTTTGGCTGGTAATCACATAGATGACGATCAGACAGGCAAAGACTCGTGCCAGGCGGATCGGGCGAACTGTAGAGGAGCTTCTCGAAGGCCAAAGAAGTAGATAGTCAGGCGGAGAAAGGCTAAGCGAAAAAACAGATTAAAGTAACAATATTAATCCATTATGAAGATGGCTGTTTGTGCATTAGATTGGGTCTGACCGAAACACCCGGTAAGGCCGATGACCCGGCGTGAGCCGTCAGGCTGATCGCCGTCCCGAATTTCAGCGACCCAAACAATCAGCGGAGAGCGCAATGGATACAAAAGTGAAATGCCCGATGATGCACGGCGGGAATACGGCCGCCGGCAAGTCCGTGATGGACTGGTGGCCGAACAGCCTGAACCTCGACATCCTGCACCAGCACGATACCAAGACCAATCCCTTGGGAAAGGCCTTCAACTATCGTGACGAGCTCGAGAAGCTCGACGTGGAGGCGCTGAAACAGGACCTGCGCGACCTGATGACGGACAGCCAGGAATGGTGGCCGGCGGACTGGGGCCACTACGGCGGGCTGATGATCCGCATGTCCTGGCATGCCGCGGGCAGCTATCGCATCGCCGACGGCCGCGGTGGCGGCGGCAGCGGCAATCAGCGTTTCGCACCGCTCAATTCCTGGCCGGACAACGTCAGCCTCGACAAGGCTCGTCGTCTGCTGTGGCCGATCAAGAAGAAATACGGCAACAGGGTCAGCTGGGCCGACCTGATCATCCTGGCGGGCACGATCGCCTACGAGAGCATGGGACTGGAAACCTTCGGCTTCGGTTTCGGCCGTGAAGATATCTGGCATCCGGAGAAAGACACCTACTGGGGCTCGGAGAAGGAATGGCTGGCGCCGTCCGACAATCCGGACAGCCGCTATTCGGGCGAACGCGATCTGGAAAACCCGCTGGCCGCCGTGATGATGGGCCTGATCTACGTGAACCCGGAGGGTGTCGACGGTAAACCCGATCCGCTGAAAACGGCCAGGGACGTGCGCGAAACCTTCGCGCGCATGGCGATGAACGACGAGGAGACCGTTGCGCTCACTGCCGGCGGCCACACCGTCGGCAAGTGTCACGGCAACGGCGACGCGAGCAAGCTCGGCCCGGATCCCGAGGGCGCCGACGTCGAGGAGCAGGGTTTCGGCTGGCGCAACCCCAAGGGCAAGGGCTGCGGGCGTGACACCATCACCAGCGGCATCGAGGGCGCCTGGACAACCCATCCGACGGTGTTCGACAACGGCTACTTCGAGATGCTGTTCAACCACGAGTGGGAGTCGCGGAAGAGCCCCGCCGGCGCCTGGCAATGGGAGCCGATCGATATTAGGGAAGAGGACAGGCCCGTCGACGTCGAGGACCCGTCGATCCGTTACAACCCGATCATGACAGACGCCGACATGGCGATGATCAAGGACCCGGTCTACCGCAAGATCTCGGAGCGCTTCTACAAGGACCCCGATTACCTCCGGGAGACCTTCGCGCGCGCCTGGTTCAAGCTGACGCACCGCGACATGGGTCCGAAGGCCCGCTATTTCGGCCCGGACGTGCCGGGAGAAGACCTGATCTGGCAGGATCCGGTCCCGGCGGGCAACACCGACTACGACGTCGACGACGTGAAGGCGAAGATCGCGGACAGTGGCCTGACGATCGGCGAGATGGTCGCCACTGCCTGGGACAGTGCGCGAACCTTCCGCGGGTCCGACATGCGGGGTGGCGCCAACGGCGCGCGGATCCGCCTTGCCCCGCAGAAAGACTGGGAAGGCAACGAACCCGAGCGTCTCGCGAAGGTCCTGAACGTCCTCGAGGGCATCGCGGCCGAGACCGGCGCGAGCGTGGCGGATGTCATCGTGCTGGCAGGCAACGTCGGCATCGGGCAGGCGATCAGGGCGGCCGGCTTCGAGATCGACGTGCCGTTTGCACCGGGTCGCGGCGATGCGTCGCAGGAGATGACGGACGTCGACTCCTTCGAACCGCTCGAACCCATCCACGACGGGTACCGCAACTGGCTCAAGAAGAACTACGCCGTACAACCCGAGGAGCTGATGCTCGATCGCACGCAGCTCATGGGTCTGACCGCACCGGAGATGGCCGTGCTGGTCGGCGGCATGCGCGTGCTCGGCACCAACCACGGCGCCACGAAGCACGGTGTGTTCACGGATCGCGAAGGTGCTCTGACCAACGACTTCTTCGTGAACCTGACCGACATGGGCAACGTCTGGAAGCCGGCGGCCAGCGGCCTGTACGAGGTTTGCGATCGCAAGACCGGCGAGGTCAAGTGGACGGCGACGAGGATGGATCTCGTGTTCGGCTCGAACTCGATCCTTCGCTCCTACGCCGAGGTCTATGCCCAGGACGACAACGAGGAGAAGTTCGTGAAGGACTTCGTCGCGGCGTGGACAAAGGTCATGAACGCGGATCGCTTCGACCTGGCCTGAATCACGGGACGTGGCCCGAGCCACAAAGCGAAAGCCCGGCCTCGTGCCGGGTTTTCATTTGCCCGCCGATTGTAACGGTCCGTCGTTCACATTCGCTCTTCTGGCGAATATCCCGCAGATCACGCCGGTCGATTGCCCTAGAATGATTAGATGATCGACAAGCGCGGATCTTTGAGCCTTGCTCTACAGCTTGAGGAAAGCCATCCGACGGTTTCGGCGATGGCACCGCTGGTCTGCTTCGTAACCGCGTTTACGCTGCTGATTCTGCTTCGATTCGTCATCTTTTTCGGCGCCGTGACCGCCGGATGTGTCGATACGGCTCAATTCTGGTATTCGTCGACGGGAGGCAACTGGCCGCTGGTCGGCTCGTTCTTCCTGGCGGCATCTCTTCTTTTCGTCTGGAACATCTTCATAGCAATCGACGATTGGAAACGTTCCAGGGGTACCAGGGTCATGATCGTCGTGAATACGATTGGCATAGCGGCGTTACTCTGTACTTTTGGTTGGTTACACGAGGCCGCAACAGTTGCTTACGATGTGCGAGCCGGCCTTTACGATAACCTCGAGTATCGAGGACGATTCCTCTTCTCTCGTAGCACGGAAAGTGAGTGCGCGACCACGCGGCGATTCGTGGGTCGCTGGCGCGTCGTGGAACGCAAGATCGGTGCCTACGGATTCGACATTCCGGCGCAATGGGTTGAATTGGAGCCGTGGGGCTACCTTTATGCGCAAAACGCCAGCTGGTCACGAATCTATTCGGATTGGTGGCGGCCGCCCTTCAAGGCCGGGTCGTCCGATGCACCGCGGTGGTTTGCGGGAGACCTTTTCAATGCGCCGTGGGACTTCGACCTGCGAGGCGACACGCTGATTCTGACGTCCCCCGAGGAGTGGTATGAATTCGAATGGCAACGTTCCCGGGTTACGCTCCGGCGCGAGCCGATCCCCGAGCTGCCGGTCTATCCGAACCCGTTCGCCGCCGTTCCCTAGCCAATCCCGGAAGCGGGATGTTTCCGCGAAAACATCCTCGAAACTACATTAACTATTCGCCCCAAGTGTCTATGCGCCGGACTCGGCCGATGGCTTTATACATAAGCGGGTGCGGATGCCCGCGGGGATCGGCTCCTGTTTGCGGGCGCCCGGGAAATTCGCGGCGCCATGGAGTATAAATAGGCAACGACAATAAGAATTGCAGGCTTCCGCGAGGCGGGCCTGTGCTCCCGCCCCGTCAGTCTCGCCACAGTTATGCGGGCTTTCTCATGTCGGATGCGCATTCGGAGGCAAACATGGCAATTTTCAAGAAGATGGACGAGGACGAAAAGCTGGATCTGGCGTCGCCGCCGAAACTCGGTGAGTCGCCGCCGGTACGGCCGAGGAATGTATCGGTCATAGGCCCCACCCTGATATTCAAGGGTGAATTATCGGCGGACGAGGACCTGGTAATCGAGGGCCAGATAGAGGGCACGATCGCCCATCACGAGAAGAATCTGACGGTGGGCAAACAAGGCCGGGTCAAGGCCGACATCCACGCCAAGTCTGTCATGGTATTGGGCACGCTGATCGGTGACGTCCACAGCGATGGCACCGTCTCCCTGGCCAAGGGCGCCAATGTCGTTGGCGATATCTACTGCAGCCGGATCGTCATGGAGGACGGCGCGCGGTTCAAGGGAAAGATCGATATGGGCGAGGCGCCCAAGGCGGCTGTGGCGCCCAAGGAATCCGCAACGCCAAAAATCGTACGCGCGAAGGAACGCATTACGGCGGAAGGGCGATGCGGCTCGCCCACGAGCCCGTAACACGTTGGGCTGAATCCCGCACGTTCCGGGTGTGACGTCCGAGGACACCATCATCATCGGAGCTGGGCCGGCCGGGCTGGCTTGCGCTGCGATGCTCGCCGAGCGCGGGCAACCGAGCCTCGTCGTCGAGCAGGGCGATTCAATTGCCGCCTCCTGGCACAGCCACTATGACCGGCTCCATCTGCATACGCACAGGAACCACTCCGCCCTGCCCGGCAAGCCCATGCCGCGCAGTTATCCGAAATACCCGTCGCGTCGCCAGGTCATAGCGTATCTGCAGGACTACGCGCGTTCATTCGGAATCAGTGTGCGGTTGGGGGAGCGTGCCACCGGTATTCGGAAAGCCGCGGACTGGGAGGTTACGACAACCAGGACCTCTTACGTTTCCCCGACAGTCGTGGTGGCGTCCGGGCTGGCGCACACGCCGGTTCGACCGCGATGGCCGGGACAGCAGGACTTCGAAGGCAAGCTGCTCCATTCCTCGGAATACAGGAACGCGCAGGATTTGCAGGCCGAACGAGTCCTGGTCGTCGGTTTTGGCAATTCTGCCGGCGAGATCGCGCTCGAATGCGCGGAAGAGCAACTTGCCGTCGGCATGTCCGTGCGTGGGCCGGTCAACGTCATTCCCCGCGAGTTGCTCGGCATACCGACCCTCAGCATCGCCATCGCGGAGCAACGCGTCCCATACCGGTGGGTCGACGCCATGAACCGCCCGTTTCTGCGCCTCCGATTCGGGGATATTCGGCGCTATGGTCTCAAGTGGGCCGGGCAGGGCCCGTTGGCCAGGATCATCGAGAGCGGCCGCACTCCGCTGATCGACATCGGTACCATGCAAGAAATCAAGTCGGGGCGTATCCGGGTCTTCGGTCCGATCGTAAGGACGGAAGGCCGGCGGGTGCTGTTCGGAGATGGTGTCAGCGAGGAATTCGACGCGATCGTTCTCGCCACAGGCTTTCGGCCGGCGCTGGACGATCTGTTGCCGGATTGCGCGGTCCGATTCGGCGAGTCCGGCTGCCCGCAACGAGGAGACCTTCACCCGGGCGGAGACGGATTGTATTTCTGCGGCTTCCACGTCGTACCGACCGGCCACCTCCGGCAGATTGGCATGGAAGCGCAGGCAATAGCTTCAAAAATCGTTGGTATGCATTAGAAGAATAACAAAGCGATCGGGTCATACAGATGAGACACGCAATCTTTTCCCAGCAATACCCCCAGGGCGATGGCAACGTCACGTGCTGGTGGGGTATCCACGACGAAACGATGTCGTTCCTCGTCATCGATGCCACGAACAGGTCGTTGTCCGATGCCGCTTTCAATCTGGCGACCGGCGACAGTGACAGTCACGGCACCCTGGAATGTGCAGACGGCATCTGCTGTATCGACGTCGTTGGCACGGTGCTTTATCTGACCGAAGATTGTGTCGGCGGGGAAAGATTGCCCATGTCGGCGTCGCAACTGACGACTTACCTGGGAGGCGGGAAGTACGCATTGAGCCTTACGGGTGTCAAATCCTTCCTTCGTGACGGCGGCACGTGAACGCAGAAACACCAACCTACAGCGACGAAACCGGCAGTATCAGCGAAGGGATCAACGCCACGCTGCAGCTGTTGCTTGCCGAAAAGCGTACCGCGATGGCCTTGCTCCGGACCGGCATCGCGGTCATGGTATTGCCCATGAGCGTGATCAGCTTCCTGGTCGCCACTTCCCGCCTCTACGATATCCTGCACGTCAACTACCTGGTCATCCCGCTGTTGGTCGTGGCGGGCTTGCTCATCGTGCTGTCCGGATACCTGATCCTGCGTGCGGTTTTGCAACTGCATTTCTACGATCGCAGCTTGAATCGGCTCAAGTCGGGGCATCCGCAGCTCATGTCGATTCTGGACTAGGCTCCGCCTTTCCAGAACCAGAGGCCGATCAACGCGGCGATAACGGGCACGGCGATCGCAAGTGTCCCCGGATCGATACCCTAGTCCGGCTCGATGAAGCGGTAGCCGATCCCCGGCTCCGTTGCGATGTATCGCGGTTCGGCAGGATCGTCGTGCAGCTTTTGACGGAGTTGTCCCACATACACGCGGAGGTACTGCGTATCGCCTTCATGCGATTTTCCCCACAGTTCGTGCAGGAGCTGCCTGTGGGTTACGATTCGGCCCTGGTTGGCGATCAGCAACGCGAGCAGATCGAACTCTTTCGGTGTGAGCCTGATTTCCACCCCGTCGAGGCGCACCCGGTGTTTGGCGATGTCGACCCGAACCTTCCCGACGTTGAAGATCGATCCGG
>JBAUVS010000649.1:0-7690 GCA_049583345.1 Woeseiaceae bacterium | reverse complement strand
GCATGAGGGCGACATCGGCGTCGGCCGGCGGCCGGTGCAGGTAGCGGATCGCCGCGGCCAGTTCCGGGAGCGCGAGGCTCGTCCGCAAGGCGGCCGGCAACAGGTCCGCCGGCGGGGACTCGCGCATCACCGCGAGCGCCTGCTCCGTCAGGTTGCGGAGCCGGCCCTGCTGCACGCCTTCGGTCGTGGGATAGATCGGTGTCAGCGTGTCCTCGACCGCCACGTCCCGGTCGGCGCGCAGGAGCCGATACTCGGGATGGATCATCTCCAGCCCCGTGCCGCCCTTGCGCGCCTCGCCGTACGCCGTGATGTGCATGCCGGCCTTGAACTGGGCCTGCTGTTGCCTTGAGAAGTGGAAGAAGCGCAACGTCAGCTGACCGCTGCCGTCAGCGATGCGCACGAGCAGGTTGCGCCGGCCGCGGAACGCCACTTCGGCGAGCAGGATTTCGCCGGAGACGAGTGCGCGCGTGCCGGGTTCGAGCGCCCCGATGCGCAGGAGTTGGGTGCGATCCTCGTAGCGATTGGGGACCAGGAACAGCAGGTCCTCGACGTGTTGCAGTCGAAGCCGCGCGAGGGCGTCGGCGAGCGCCGGGCCGACGCCGCGCAGTTCGGTCAGTGGGGAGGCGAGATTCGGCGTTGTCCTGCTCACCCGGACTCGGTCGCGCTACGTGGGGCGAACCTACAGGGCGAGGATCGCTTCCGCCTCGACGTCCGCGCCCTTGGGCAAGGCGGCGACGCCCACGGCGGCCCGCGCCGGATACGGCGCCGAGAAATAATCTTCCATGACCCGGTTGACGGCGGCGAAGTCGCCGAGGTCGGTCAGGTAGACGGTCAACTTGACGATGCCGTCGAGGTCGCCTCCCGCGGCCCTGGCCACTGCGCGCAGGTTGTCGAAGACTTGCCGTGCCCGCGCCTCGAAATCGCCGTCGACGATGCTCATCGTGGCGGGATCGAGCGGGATCTGTCCGGAGAGGAAGGCAAGATCGCCGGACAGGACCGCCTGCGAGTAAGTGCCGATCGCGGCCGGTGCGTCGTTGGTCTTTACGGCTCGTTTGCTCATCGAGATTTCTCCGGGGGTCAGGCGCAGTCCCGGGCCACGCGGATGACGTTGGGCATCTTGCGAACGTTGCGCATGATCCTCGCGAGGTGAGTGCGGTCGTGCACCTGTAACAGGAAAGACAATACCGAGCAGTCCTCGTGACGGCCGAGCACCGAAACCTGTTCGATGTTCGAGCCGCAGTCTGCGATTGTCGCGGCGACCTGGGCGAGGACGCCCGGTTTGTTCTGCGTGTCGACGTGGATCTGGCTCGAGAACTCGCGGTCGACCGTCTTCTCCCAGCTAACCGTGATCCACTTGTCCGGTTGTTTCCGGAAATTGATCAGGTTGCCGCAGGTGTTCCGGTGTATGACGACGCCGCGTCCGGCACTCAGATAGCCCATCACGTCGTCGCCGGGGATCGGATAGCAGCATCTGGCGTAGCTCACCACCATGCCTTCGGTGCCCGCGATCGTAAGACTGGCCGTGCTCGGCTGCGCCACGCCCTCGTCGTTGACGCCGAGCAGGAAGCGGGCCGTCAGCGGTGCCAGCCGCTCGCCGAGCCCGAGCTGTTCGAACAGTTCGGCTTCGTTGTTGAGGCCGAACTCCGCGAGCGCGGCCTTCATGCGCAGCTTGCCGACCTTGCGCAGCGAGGAGTCGAGGTCTTTCAGGGTGCGGTCGAGGAGGCGCCTGCCGAGATCGACGGCCTCGGTGGAGCGCATCGTCTTCATGTGATTGCGGATCGCGGTGCGAGCCTTGGCGGTACGCACGAAACTGAGCCAGTTCGGGTTCGGGCGCGCGCCCTTGCTCGTGACGATCTCGACGGTCTGGCTGTTCTGCAGGACGGTGCGCAAGGGTACGAGGCTGCGGTCGACCTTGGCCGCGACGCAACGATCGCCGATGTCGGTGTGCACCGCGTACGCGAAATCGACGGTCGTGGCCCCCTTCGGCAGCGGCATGATGTCGCCTTTCGGGGTGAACACGTAGATCTTGTCGGGAAAGAGGTCGACCTTGACGCTCTCGAGGAATTCTTCCGACGTACCGGACTGCTGCAGTTCCGCAAGTTTCGCGAGCCATTCGCGGGCACGGCGCTGCGGCGTGGCGTCGGACTTCTCCTCGGCCTTGTACTGCCAGTGCGAGGCGACGCCCGACTCCGCCACGCGATCCATGTCCCGGGTACGAATCTGCACTTCCAGCGGCTGACCCTTGGGACCGAACAGGGTCGTGTGCAGCGACTGGTAGCCGTTGATGCGCGGTATCGCGATGTAGTCCTTGAAGCGTCCGGGCATCGGTTTGTACAGGCCATGCACGATACCGAGCACCTTGTAGCAGTCGTTCACGTCGTCGACGATGATACGGAACCCGTAAACGTCGACGACATCGCTGAGCAGGCGCTTCTTCTCGGCCATTTTCTTGTAGATGCTATACAGGTGTTTCTCGCGGCCGATCACCTCGGAATGGATTTCCTCCTCGGCAAGCGCCTCGCTGAACTCTTCGGAAATCCGCTTGACGATCTGCCGCTGGTTGCCGTCGCTGCGGCGCAGTGCCTTTTCGAGGACGCGGTAGCGGAATGGATACAGGTACCTGAATCCGAGATCCTCGAGTTCCACCTTCATGCGATTGATACCGAGTCGGTTGGCGATCGGCGCATAGATGTCGAGGGTCTCGCGCGCGATGCGTGCGCGCGCGTCGGGCGGCATCGCGTCCAGGGTCTGCATGTTGTGCATCCGGTCGGCGAGCTTGACGAGGATGACGCGGATGTCCTCGATCATCGCGAGCATCATCTTGCGGAAGCTCTCGGCCTGGGCCTCGGCCCGCGAACGGAACTGGATCTGGTCCAGCTTGCTGACGCCGTCGACCAGTGCCGCGACCTCTTGACCGAAGTCACGCTCGATGTCGGCGAGCGAAACGCTCGTGTCTTCGACGACGTCGTGCAGGATGGCGGCGCAGATCGCCTGTGCATCGAGCCGCATGTCGGCGAGTTCCTGCGCGACTGCGACCGGGTGCGAGATATAGGGTTCGCCGGATTTCCGCTTCTGGCCCCTGTGCGCCGCCGCCCCCATCTCGTAGGCGCGCATGATCGTCTCGATCTGCTCTTCGGGCAGATACGCCTCGAGCGTGTCGATCAGGTGCTTCAGGCCGTGGTCGCGGCGGGATGCACCGGGCAACCTGGACAACAATGTTGCGGCATAGTCCATGCCCCGATCATACGCGGGTTCCGCGCGTCTGAGGCAGGGCGCGCGCCGGGCGCCGGACCGGCGGTCAGTCGCCGATCGAGATTCCCCGCACCGGCAGGATGTCGTCGGGCGACTCGCTTTGCATGAAGTCGTCGGCCGGCGGCTGTTCGATCTCGTCGAGGATGGCCGGCGTGACGTGTCCGTCGGCGATCTCGCGCAAAGCGAGCACCGTCGGCTTGTCGTTCTCGAGTTCGACCAGCGGCGCAGCGCCGTGGGCGATGCGGCGCGCGCGCTTGGCGGCGACGAGCACCATCTCGAAGATATTGTCGATATTGTCGAGGCAGTCCTCGACCGTAATGCGGGCCATTGACGTCGTCCGTGTCTTGCGGAGTGGCGCAGCATAACGCCCGGCGCACGGGGGTCTCCAGCCCTTATTCCGAAAAGTTATGTCCGCCCGATCGCGGCGACGGCCTCGCGCAGGGCCGGGTTGTCGGTCGACGTCGGCCAGCCGTGACCGCCGATCACGGCATCGAGCGCCGCGACCGCGGCCTCGAACTCGTCGTTGATGATGACGTGGTCGAATTCGTCCCAGTGGGACATGTCGCTGACCGCATCCCGCAGGCGCCGCTCGATGACCTCGCCGCTGTCGGTGCGCCGCTCCCGGAGCCGCCGTTCCAGTTCGCCGAGCGACGGCGGCATGATGAAAATCGTGACGCAATCCGGCATCGCTTCGCGGACCTGGCGCGCGCCCTGCCAATCGATCTCCAGCACCACGTTGTGTCCGTTGCGCAGATACTCCTCGACCTGCGATCGGCCGGTCCCGTACAGGTTGTCGAAGACGATCGCCGACTCGAGCATCTCGCCCCGGCGCTTGAGCGCCTCGAATTTTTCCCGGCTCACGAAGAAATAGTCCACGCCTTCCTTCTCGTTCGGCCGTTGCCTGCGAGTCGTATAGGAGATCGAGAAGCGCAGGTCGGGATGCCTGCCCACCAGTGCGTGGACAAGGCTCGTCTTGCCGGCGCCCGAAGGTGCCGCGATGACGAACAGGCTAACCGGACGGGCGGACACGAGACCTTACTCGACGTTCTGGATCTGTTCGCGCATCTGCTCGATCAACACCTTGAGGTCGACGACGGCGCGGGTCGTGTCTGCATCGGCCGACTTCGAGCCGAGCGTGTTGGCTTCCCGGTTCAGTTCCTGCATCAGGAAATCCAGCCGGCGCCCGACGGGATCGGCGGCGGCGAGCGTCTGCCGGATCTCCGTCAGATGGCTGTCCAGCCGGTCGAGTTCCTCGTCGACATCGAGCTTCTGCGAGATCAGCGCCACTTCGACTTCGAGACGCGCGGGGTCGGCGGCGACGTCGAGTCGCTCGATACGCTCGCGCTGCCTGGCATGGGCCGCCTCCAGGACGGCGGGAAGCCGTTCGCGAATGGAACCGACGAGCGCCGCCACATCTGCGCAGCGGGCTTCCAGCATCCCGGCGATCCGTTCGCCTTCGCTCGCCCGCATGGCGGCCAGTTCGTCCAGTGCGGCAGTCAGCAGCTTGCCGGCCTCCGCGGCCAGCGGCTCCAGGTCGATCTCGGTTTCACAGAGCACGCCCGGCCAGCGCAGTATCTCGAACGGATTCAGCGGCAGCGTGTCCCTGAGCTCCGTGGACAATTCCGTCACGCGTTTGCGGATCACGCGAACGAGGTCGAGGTTGACGCTCAGGTCGGTGTCGGCGTCGAACGTACGCTTGAGCTTCAGGGTGCATTCGATCTTGCCGCGCCCGAGGCGTTCGGCGACCTGCTGCTTGAAGCCCTGTTCGCTGCCGCGCAGTTCCTCGGGGAGCCGGAACTGGACGTCGAGATAGCGGTGATTGACCGCGCGCAGTTCCCAGGTCAACGTGCCGACGCCGGTCTCGGACGACTGTCGCGCGAAGCCTGTCATACTGTGTAACATCCGGGCATTGTTATGGAAGAGCCTGAGCGCCGCAACAGACATGCAGATCGAATACGCGAAGGTTTCGGCACTCGGTGACCGGTCCGACAACCAGGACCGGGCCGCCATCGTCGTCGCCGAGGAGGCGGCCCTGATGCTGGTCTTCGACGGCATGGGCGGCCATTCGGACGGCGCGAAGGCAGCGGAGACCGGCCTCACCATCGTGCAGGAGATGTTCACGCATTCGTCACTGCCGATCTTCGATCCGCAGGGTTTCCTGTACACGGCGCTGGCGCATGCTCACGACGAAGTGGTGGCCCTCGGCAGGGAGCTCGCCGTCGATTTCCGACCGCGGGCGACCTGTGCCGTATGCCTGGTGCAGGAGGGCGGGTCGTTCTGGGCGCACATCGGGGACAGCCGGATCTACCAGGTCCGCGAGGGCCGTGTGCTGGCGCGGTCGCGCGACCACAGTCACGTCGAAGTCCTGATACAGGAAGGGGCGATCACCGAGGAAGAGGCCCTGGACCATCCCATGCGCAATTTCGTCGAATGCTGTCTGGGCGGTGATGCGCCGGTGCCGGACATGAGCATTACACGCAAGCGCGAACTGAGGCCCGGTGACGTGTTGCTTGCCTGCTCGGACGGGCTGTGGTCGGGGCTGGCCGACGAAGACATGGCGACGATCGGGCGGCCGGGGCAGAACAATCTCAGCGAGAACCTGAAGGAGCTGAGCATGCAGGCGCTGGAAGCCAACTCACCGTATGGCGACAACACGACGGGCACGGCGCTGCGCTGGCTGGGAACCTGATCCGGACCATGACCGAGACGAACACGCAACGCCCGAGCGGCCGCGACCCGGACCAGATCCGGACCGTCAGATTTACGCCGGATTTCACGCAGCACGCCGAGGGCAGCGTGCTGGCGGAGTTCGGCGACACCCGGGTGCTGTGCACGGCCAGCGTCGAGGATCGGGTACCGCCCTGGCTGCGAGGCGCCGGCGGTGGCTGGGTAACCGGTGAATACGGGATGCTGCCGCGGGCCACGCACACGCGCACCAGCCGCGAGGCGGCTCGCGGCCGGCAGGGCGGAAGGACGCTCGAGATACAGCGCCTCATCGGTCGCTCGCTACGGGCGGTCACGGATCTTGCGGCGCTCGGGGAACGGACCGTGACGCTCGACTGCGACGTTATCCAGGCGGACGGCGGCACCCGGACGGCCTCGATCAGCGGTGCCTACGTTGCCCTCGCGCTGGCGATGGAGCGCCTGACGGCAGCCCGCAGGCTGCGCAAGAATCCGCTGTACGGCCGGGTCGCCGCCGTGTCGGTGGGGATCTACGGCGGTATGCCGGTGCTGGATCTCGACTATGCCGAGGACTCGGAGGCCGAGACCGACATGAACGTCGTGATGAACGACGCGGGCCATTTCATCGAGCTGCAGGGCACCGCGGAAGGACACGCATTCAGCCCGGACGAGCTCGCGGCGATGCTGGACCTCGCGCGCCGCGGCATCGCGCAGATCATCACGGCGCAGGATGCCGCGCTGTCGCGCTGAGCGCGCCGCTTGGACAGCCTACCCCACAAGATCGTCGTGGCCAGCGGGAATCCCGGCAAGCTCCGCGAGATAAAGCGGATCCTGGCCGATTTCGATATCGCCGTCGCGCCGCAGTCGGAATTCGGCGTCGGCGACGTCGAGGAAACGGGTACGAGCTTTACCGAGAACGCGCTCGAAAAGGCGCGCCATGCAGCGGCGGCAACCGGGCTGGCGGCCATCGGCGACGATTCGGGCCTCGCCGTCGACGCGCTCGGGGGCAGGCCCGGAGTCTTTTCGGCGCGCTACGCCGGCCCCGGCGCGTCGGACGACGACAACATCGACAAACTGCTGGCCGAGCTCGCGGATGTGCCCGACGGGGAACGCGGCGCCGCGTTCCACTGCGTCGCCTGTCTCGTCACGCCGGCTGCCGCACAGCCGCTGCTCGCCGAGGGTGTCTGGTCCGGTTCCATCCTCAGGCAGCGCGCGGGCGTCGGCGGATTCGGCTACGATCCGGTGTTCCTCGTTCCCGAACTCGGATGCAGTTCGGCCGAACTCCCGCCCGCAGAGAAGGACCGCCGCAGCCATCGGGGCCAGGCCTTGCGCGAGCTGGCCCGGCTGATGCAGGCGTTGCGCTGAGCCGTGGCCACGATCACCGCGCCACTGTCGCTCTACGTGCACTTGCCGTGGTGCGTGCGCAAATGTCCGTACTGCGATTTCAATTCCTACACGGCGCCGCGAAGTATCCCGGCGCAACGCTATGTCGATGCCCTGCTCGTCGACCTCGGGGCAGAGGCGGCCCGGGCCGCCGGCAGGACACCCGTCAGCGTCTTCTTCGGCGGCGGCACCCCGAGCCTCATCCCGCCGGCCCAGATCGGGAGACTGATCGCCGCAATCCGCGAACGCTTCGGCGTCGGCGAGGACGTCGAGGTAACGCTCGAGGCAAATCCCGGCACGGTCGAATGCGGCGATCCCGCGGCACTTCTCGCCGCCGGCGTGAACAGGCTTTCCATAGGCGCACAGAGCTTTG
>JBAUVS010000648.1:0-1673 GCA_049583345.1 Woeseiaceae bacterium | reverse complement strand
CTACTTCTTCTGCCAGCCGCCGTTGACGAATATCCAGTCGCCCTTGCGGGTCTTTTCGATCGTCTTCTTGCCGGCCAGCGCCTGCACCTGTTCGAGCGTCAGGTCATTGCTTTTCGCGATGCGCTCGTACTCTGTCTTGCGTTTCGCGTTGACCTCGTTGACGAGTGCCACGACGTCCGCGGGAACAGAACTCACGACGAGCCCCAGGAATCCATCGGCGCGCTCGCCGACCAGCCCGTCCCGCTTGGCCTGATCCAGGTCGGCTGCCAATGCACCGACGGCGACAAGTAGCGTGACCACCAGGAAACGCTTCAATACGGTTTTGTTGATCATCAAAACAGGTCGTCCTTTTCTTCGAACAGGTTATCGAGCTCCCTGTCGACCTTGACGAGGATCTCGTGTTTGATGTTGACGTTCAGATTGATCGTGATCGGTTCGTCGGTGGCGATTTTCACTGTCGGAGTACAGGCACCGAGCAGAATCGGGATCATCAATACGGCAAGACTACGCACGTTGTCCGGTACCTCGGTCGATTCTCGGGCCGGAAAGCTCCGGCGGAAGCAGTCAATTTACCACATCCCGGCCGATGCGCTCGGTGACCCGATCGGACATCCGCAACGATTCCAGCAGCACGGGAATGTTCTCGTTGATGGTCAGGTTGTACTGGATGGGGCGACCCTTCTCGACGGCGGGGTTGTTGCCCTTGAGATGTATCGCGAGCTTGAGATCGCCGGACTCGGCGTAGCCGACCTCGCCGTTCAGGTTGGTGTAGGTGAAATCCTGCAATGCGAGCAACGCGAAATCGAGCCCCGGTTGACCGGTCAGGCCGGTGAAGGAGGGATTGACGTGGATGCTGCCGCCCGGCGGCTGCGCCCGGAAACTCCCCCCGTCGACCCGCGGCACGTGGCCGCTGAATGTCACCGGGAGTGTGCCGTTCAGCGTCCCCGTGGCGACGATGTCGTCGCCCTCGAGTGCCAGGACCTGCGCCAGATCGATGTCCGCCAGCAGTAATGGAAACGCGGCGGTCCCGGAGCTGACCGTGTACGTGAACGGGCCGGTGTGTGCCCGGCCGCCGAGGAGCTCTGCATCCGCGTGATCGATATCCAGCGCATCGGCAGCGAAGGCCAGACCGACAGTCAGTCGGTCGATCCGGATTCCCGCGTCGATCCGTTCGATATGCAGAGCGGTCGGCTGGAGCGTCCAGCCGCGCTCCGGGGAGGCCCCGTCCCAGGTCAGCTGCAGATCCGCCGAGATTCCGCTCGCGGTGTCGTCGTCCAGGTGCGCGCGGCCGTCACGCAGGCGCAGGCTGACGTCCGCGAGCGGCGTGGCGGGTGCGGGCCATCGCAGCTGCAGTTCGGCATCCAGATCGCCTGCATCGAGATCCCAGGCTTCGGCCCAGCCGGGGAAGACGCTGGCGGCGAGCGGCTTTTTCAGTTTCATGTGATGGCGGGCACTGAGCGCTCCCCGACCGGTCCCGAGGTCGACGTCGGCGGAAAACGGGACGTCCCTGAAAATCCCTGAACTCACGAAGCCTTTCAGGTGCCAGTCGCGCTCCGCGAATGCGAAGTCCGTCTTCACCACGGCCTCGCGCTGCTGTCCGGGGACGGCGACGGTACCCGTGAACGTCACGCGGCCCTCACCGCCGGCGGGGTGCGCCGCCGGCAGCCGCAACT
>JBAUVS010000647.1:0-2909 GCA_049583345.1 Woeseiaceae bacterium | reverse complement strand
GGGTCGGGCGTTCCGCCCCGGCAATGGCACTGCGGCGCATCCCAACTCGAGGTTCACGGTCGCCGCGACCAATAATCCCAGCTACTCGGAACTCGCGGACGCCCCCGAAGGCGTGCCGATCTCGGCGCTCGTATTCGGCGGCCGTCGCGCCCGGGTCGCGCCGCTGGTCTTCGAGGCCCGCGACTGGAAGCACGGCGTACTGGTCGGCGCGAGCGTCGGCTCGGAGCTCACCGCCGCCGCCGAGGGCGAAGTCGGCAAGATCCGTCGCGACCCGATGGCGATGAGACCGTTCTGCGGCTACAACTTCGCCGATTACTGGGCGCACTGGCTGTCGTTCGAGAAGCGGACGGACAAGTTACCCAGGGTCTTCCACATCAACTGGTTCCGCCAGGACGCCGACGGCGGATTCCTCTGGCCCGGCTTCGGCGAGAACCTGCGTGTCCTGCGCTGGATCATCGACCGTTGCGAGGGTCGTGTCGGAGCGGTCGAATCCGCGATCGGTTACCTGCCGAAGGTTGACGGGATCGATACGCGCGGGCTGGATATCGGCCCGGACGTGATGCGCCAGCTACTGACGATCGACACGGCCCGGTGGCGACTGGAGAACGAACATTTCGGCGCGTACCTCGACGAATTCGGCGACCGCGTACCGCCGGCCTTGCGCGCCGAGCAGCAACGGCTGGCGAAAGAACTGGAAAAAGCCTCGTAGGAGCGGCGCTCGTCGCCGCGACCGTCGCGCTGGCAAGCAGCGCTCCTACAAAGGCTTCGCAGGAGCGGCACTCGTCGCTGTGACTACTCCATCGTTTTGAAATGCACGGCCAGCGCGGAGCCGGGCGGCTCGGCTCTGCCGAGACCGATCGTACCCTCGCCGTGGATTTCGGTGGAGTCACGCCGGACGAAGGTCTCCTCGCCCTGGACGTTCTGGACGAAGGTGCCGTTGGTGCTCTGATCCACGAGCATGAACTTGCCACGCCGCATCTCGACCTTCGCATGGATCCGCGAGATCAGGTTTCCCTTGATGACGAGGTCGTTGTCGTCCGCGCGCCCCATGATCACGCTCTTGCGTTTCTCGCTGATCTCGACATTCTGCCCGCGGAAGTTCAGCATCAGCCTCGACGCCTTGCGCTGATTCTCCCACTCGATCGTCGGCAGCATGCTCGTGGCTTCCTCCGGATTCCAGAGCAACTCGTACAATGCCACTTCGTCGAGCTTGCCGCGTACCGTCGCGACATCGATCTGCCGGGTCTGCTTCCTGAGGTCCGGATTCATCTTCTCGACCGTGCCGCCCGAGATGATGATCTGTTTCGCCTTGGCCTGCGAAGTCATCCGGTTCGCCGTATGCACGGCGGCACCGAAGATGTCGTTCTGTTCCTGCACGACGGGCCCGTAGTGACAGCCGATTCGGATCGACACCGGGATGCGGCCCTCCTGCCGGTTGTCCGCGGTGATCCGGCTCTGCATCATGACCGCCGCGCCCATCGCCTCGTCCACCGTCGGGAAGGTCGCCATCACTTCGTCGCCGATGGTCTTGATCACCGTTCCGTTGAATTGGTACGTGGAGTCCTTCATGACCTCGAGGCATTGCGCCACGGTCTCGCTGGCCTTCGTGTCGCCGAATTTATCGTACAGCTGCGTGCTGCCGACGACGTCGGCAAACAGAATCGCGACTTCGAGGTCCTTCGCCATATATTGCCTGCAACTACCTCAATTGGAAGCTATTTTTCCGCGACAATATACGCTATCCAGGCCAGGTCCGCTTCCCCCTCCTCCGCCGGAGTGAACACACCGTTTCCCTCACCGTCCTCGTCTTCGCCTTCCCAGTACACGGTGACCTTGCGAAACCCGGCTTCGAGGAGCATGTCGCGCAATTCCGGCGCGGTATACATCCGCCAGGAATAGCTGAAGGCGCGCTTCAGCTTCGATCCGTCCGGAAATTTGAAGTGGATGTAGCATTGCATGTGATTCGTCACGGGGTGGAACTCGGCCTGGTCCCAGATATACGTGAAGCCGTCGTACTTGGTCTTTTCCTTCGTCTCCTCGAATGACTCCGGACCACCGAACATGTCCATGAACAGGACGCCGTCGTCCTTGAGCGCATAATGACAGCGCCGCATGTACGCGATCATCTGCGACCGTTCCTTGAACACCCAGTAACTGAAATTGAACGCTGCCAGTATGTCGACCTTCGGCGTCTCGACCGTCTGCACGTCGGACTCGATCAGGCTGACGCGCGCCTGGTCCGCGGTCGCCAGCCTGGCGACGCGGTTCCTGCGGCCCCAGTCGAGCACCTCCGGATCGATATCGACGCCGATCGCCTCATACTCCTTGCCCTGCCGCACCCACTGACACGACGCAGCTGCCGTCCCGCAGAAGTCCTCCCGGAACAGGTACGCCTCGCGGCCGCTCAACGCGCGGAACGTCGTCTGCAGGAACTCGACCTCGGTCTCCACGTTCTGGACGGACTCCTCGTAGAGTTCGTGGATATCGGCCTGCTCGGCCATCGTCGGTTTCTTGCCTTTTCTCGCAGGTTTGGCGCTCATGAATGCAGATCTGCTCCGTCGGATCGATTTCGATTGGTCATTGTAGCGAACTACTGTCGACTGTAGGAGATTCGATGCGTGCGGATCTGCCGTGACGAAGCCCGGACCCGCATGCCGGGGAATCAGTCGATACGAACCGGCCGGTCGGCCCTCACGAAGAGCACGAGGATCGCGCCCAGCACGGCGAAACCCGCACCCGACGCCATCGCGACCGTCCAGCCGAACGCACTCGCGAGCAGCGGGACCAGCAGCGAATTCACGATGCCCATCGCGTTGGCCCCCGTGTTGAGTACGCCGCCGGCGGCGCCCGCGAATTGCCCGCCCACCGCGACGCTCGTCGCCCAGTACGTTCCTTCGGTGAGTTGATTG
>JBAUVS010000646.1:0-2034 GCA_049583345.1 Woeseiaceae bacterium | reverse complement strand
GAGGTCGGTCTCGCGGTCGCCGACGACCGCCGACGCATCGAGGTCGACGTCCGTCTCCGCGAGGTAGCGGGTCAGCAGGCCGGCGCGCGGCTTGCGGCATTCGCAGCCGTCGCCGGCGCGGTGCGGGCAGTTGAAGATTCGGTCGAAGCCGATACCCTGCGACTCGAACAGCGCCAGCACGTGATCCTGGCAGAGGCGGAAGTCGCGTTCCGGGAACGCGTCCGTGCCGAGTCCGTCCTGGTTGCTCACCATGACGAAGCGGTAGCCGCTCGCCGCCAGCTCGAGCAGCGCCGGGATGACCCCGGCAGTCAGGCGGACCTTCTCGAGCGCGTCGACCTGGTTGTCGGCGGGCTCTTCGATCAGCGTCCCGTCGCGGTCCAGGAACAGCACCTTCGTCGCCATCTCAGCTTGCCTCCAGGGCCGTGAAGCAGTCGAGCAGGCGCCGGTTCTCGGCCGGCGAGCCGATCGTGATGCGCACGCAGTCGGCCAGCTCGCCGCCGAAGTAACGCAACAGCACCTTGTCGTCACTGCAGCGGCGCATCAAATCCGGCGCGTCCGCGACCTCGACCAGGAGAAAGTTGGCGGCGCTCGGCCAGACCCGCCTGACGCTGCGGAAGCGCTCGAGTTCGGCTGCGACGCGCTGGCGCTCGACGACGATCTCGCGCAGCCAGTCGCGCGCGGCGGCGTGGTCTTCGCCGTCGAGCGCGTTCTCGACACACTCGACGACCGGCGTCGCGAGGGCGTAGGGCGCCTGGATCGCGTCGAGCAGCGCCACGACCTCGGCCCTGCCGATGACCGCCCCGCAGCGTGCGCCCGCGAATGCCAGCGCCTTCGACAGCGTCCTCAGCACGAGCAGGTTCGGATAGTGCGACAGGCGTTCGACGGCCGACGGCGCATCGGCGAATTCGATGTAGGCCTCGTCCACGACGATCGCGGACCGGTCGCCGCGTTTTTCCAGCAATTCGGTCAACGTGGCGGCCGGCACCAGGTTGCCGGTCGGGTTGTTGGGCGAGCAGACGAAGATCAGCCGCGTCGAGTCGTCGCAGGCCGCGAGCAGCGCACCGACGTCGAGCGCGAAACCGGTCTCGCGCGCCGTCGCGACCTCGCGCACGGCCGCGCCCTGCACGGCGGCATAGTGGCGGTACATGGAGAACGTCGGCGCCGTCGTAACGACGCTGTCGAGTCCGGCACGGCAGAACGCGCGCATGAGCAGGTCGATCGCCTCGCTCGAGCCCCGTGTCACGAGCAGTTCTTCGGGCCGGCAGCCGTAGCGCGCGGCCAGCGCCGAGCGCAGCCGTTGCGGCCGGATCTCCGGGTAGCGATTGAGCGGTCGACGGAACCGGTCGGCCGTACCGGTCCGTGGCGCCTCGTTCGCATTCAGGCGGATCGTGTCGTCGACCTGGACGGCGGCTTCGTAGGGCCGCAGCGCGCGAATCTCCGGCCGGGCCAGTTCGGCGATGCTCATGTGGCGGCTCCGAGCCGGCGGCGGACCGCGGCGGCGTGCGCGTCCAGGCCTTCCAGGCCGGAGAGGGTCAGCACGGTCTCGCCGAGGCTCGCGAGGCCGTCGCGCGTGAGTTCCTGGACGGTCATCTGCCGCATGAACTGTTCGACGCCGAGACCGCTGTAGGCGCGCGCGAGACCGTAAGTCGGCAACACGTGGTTAGTGCCGCTGCAATAGTCGCCGACCGACTCGGGCGTCCAGGGACCGACGAATACCGAACCGGCATTGCGGATGACGGGCAGCAGCTCGCGTGCCCCCGCGACCTGCAGGATCAGGTGCTCGGGCGCATACCGATTGCTGATCGCCACCGCCGCCGCGATGTCGTCGACGACGATCAGGCGCGAATGGCCGAGGGCCTCGCGCGCGATGGCCGCCCGGGACAGCGTCGCGAGCTGTTGCCGGAGCTCCTCCTGCACGGCCGACGCCAGCGCGCGGCTGTCGGTCAGCAGCAGTACCTGCGAGTCGGCACCGTGCTCCGCCTGTGACAGCAGGTCGGCGGCGACGAACGCCGCCCGCGCCGCGCCGTCGGCGAT
>JBAUVS010000645.1:0-1527 GCA_049583345.1 Woeseiaceae bacterium | reverse complement strand
TTAATTCGTCATTGCGAGGAGCGAAGCGACGTGGCAATCCACAGGTCGTTGATTTCAAAGACTGGATTGCTTCGCTTCGCTCGCAATGACGAATCATATTCCAATTGATCAGAATATCCCTAGACGTTCCGCTTGCCCCAGTCCGCCAATCAACCATTTGCGCTTTTCGTGCATCTATCCAGTACAGGCGGATCAATCGCCTCGTGGGGGGGTCCGATGATGCATCCAGCAAGCAAGCTCGTCGCCGTCTCTGCATTGCTCGTCGTCGGTTGCGCCGGGTCGCCGGTCGACGCAGAGCGAAAGTACGATAACTACGGCATAGTGAACGGATTTTGGGTCGAATGCCGGAGAGTCGCCCCGCTGGGGTCACGCATCCGCACCGAACTCGAGTGCGGCCCGGGTGCCGACCCCGCCAGTGTCGCGGCATACGGCGAGTGGCGATCGAAACGGCGCAAGCTCGAAGTACCCGCATGGCAAAACGGGTGGACGACACGCGGGACATCGTCTCCGGGTAACGCCGTTCGCCGCTAGCACCGGCGAACGGCGTTGCCGGTGAAAACGACTCCGCAGATGTCGCTGGCGATGGGCCCGAGCCTATTGCTGGAACCGGATTCGTTCGAACCAGAAGCTTTCGTGCACGTCGCTGCGCTCCTGCTTTCCGCACAGCCAGACGCCCGCATCGTCGGCGATCATCGTCTGGATCGTGACGACCTTATCGTAGTGCGGCGCGGCACGCCCATAGGCGAGTACTTTTCCGTTCGCGTCGAGTTTCACGACGTAACTGCGGTCTTCGTTGCCGGCGGGCTTGCCGTAGACGTAGATATCGCCATGCGGCGAGGTCGCGAGGATCTCGAAGTCGACGTCGAGCGCCTCGGCGATTGGCTCGAGGTAGGCCGCTTCCTCGTCGGTCCCGTCCGCGCCGAGGCGCAGCAAGTACCGCCCATGGATTGGCGGTTGCAGGCTCCGGTCGGCATGGACGGTGGCGAGCGCGTCGTAGCCCGGTGCCAGTGGTGCGATCATCGGCACGACCGACAGGCCGATGTCCTTCGTCTCGAGCGTGCGGTTGGCGTGATACGCATTCTCCACCTCCGCGCGCCGGCGCAAGACTTCGGCGATCGACGTGGGCTGCGGCGCGGCGGGGCCGGCTCCCCACATCAGCGTCCGGCTCAACGCGCCGGACTGCCAGGCAGACTTCGCGTCGTCGGCGACGACGAGTGCGCGCGTTTCGCTGAACACGGGTACTTCGGGCAGCGCAGCACCATCGCGCCCGCCGGCCGGCGGCGGAAGGCCGGCGTTGCCGGTAGCGGAGACCCTGAGCACGATCCCGCCGCCGCCGTTGGCAGTGTGAAAGAAGCCATCGGCGACGAGGTCTGCGTCCGGCGGTGCGAGCGAGCCCGTACCCAGTACCGCGCCCCCTGCGGATGCCTCGAACCACGCGACGGTGGACGTGCTCCCGCGCCGCTTCCTGGAGTTCACGAACAGGACGTTGCCGTCCGCCGTCGCGAGCCGGAACGGCTCCCAGGGCCA
>JBAUVS010000644.1:0-1706 GCA_049583345.1 Woeseiaceae bacterium | reverse complement strand
GTCTTGTATCCCACGAGGCCATAGACGACGTGGGCGCCGGCTTCCTGCAAGCGATTCGCGAGCGGTATGTTTGCCGCTTCGTCGATGCGCGCCATCAGCTCGATGTTCACGGTCACTTCCTTGCCGGCCCGGGCGGCATTGACGAGCAGGTCGACGATCGGCGAGTCGGAACCGGTGCGGTACAGCGTGATTTTGATGGCCAGCACGCTCGGGTCCGTAGACGCGGTCTTGATGAAGTCGATCGTCGGCGAGAAGGCATGGTACGGATGGTGTAACAGGACGTTCTTCGTCTTGAGCAGTGAGAAGATGTCGTCGTCGGTCCGCAGCTCGTCCGGCAGTCCCTGCGTGAAGGGGGGGTACAACAGTTCAGGCCGGTCCTCGATGTCGCAGACGGTGGCGAGCCGGTTCAGGTTGACCGGCCCGTCCACGAGATACATGTCCTGCTCGTCGAGGCCGAAATGATCGAGCAGGAATTGCTGCAGATCTTCCGGACACTGATGGCCGACTTCGATGCGCACCGCGGCGCCGTAGCGACTCGCTTCCAGCTGGCCCTCGAGCGCGTGCACGAGGTCGCTGATCTCTTCGTCGTCGACATAGAGATTGCTGTTGCGGGTGACCCGGAACTGCCAGCAGCCGTCGACGGCCAGTCCCGGGAACAGTTCCTGCGCGTGCACACGAATCATCGAGGACAGGAACACGTAGTGGTGGCAGCCCGGGCTGGACAGATGCTCGGGAAGCCGGATGACGCGCGGCAGGGAACGCGGCGCCTGCACCATGCCGCGATGGCGGCGCCGCCCGAAAGCGTCCTTGCCGTGCAGCCGGATGATGAAATTCAGGCTCTTGTTCAGGATGCGCGGGAACGGCCGTGACGGGTCGAAGGTCAGCGGCGTGAGCACGGGCACGACCTGCTCGCGGAAATAGTCGCGGAGCCATTCGCGCTGTTCGGCGTTCCATTCCTCGCTCTGGAGGAACTGCACACCCGCCTTCGAAAGCTCGGGAAACAGGACCTTGTTGAGCAACTCGTACTGCTCCCTCACGACGCCGAGCATGCCGTGCCGTATCGCGTCGAAGACCTGCTGCGCCGATGCCTTCTCGGGACCCTGTGCCGGCGCACCGATCTCGATGCGCTGTTTCAGTGCCGCGACGCGGATCTCGAAGAACTCGTCGAGGTTGGTGCACGTGATGCAGAGAAAGCGCAATCTCTCCAGCAATGGCACGTCCGGATCCTGCGCCTGCGCCAGCACCCGCTTGTTGAACTCGAGCGCACTGAGTTCGCGGTTGATGTACAGGTCGGAAGGCGGCAGGGTTGGCGCGTCCACGCAAGGCTCCTGATGGCGGCCCACCAGTATAGCAACGGCGCTGTTACGAAACCTTTATGTAACGCTCACTTCAGCAGGGAGCAAACAGCGCGCCGAGCACGGCGGGCCGGCGGGCGCCGGTCACCGACGGCAGGTTGCCGGGCAGGTTCTCCATGCGGCGCTTGGCGAGCCAGGCGAACCCTGCCGCCTCGACCCAGTCGGGGTCCAGACCCGCTTCCGCGGTAGAGCGGACATCGACGTCCGGCAGAGCCTCTCCGAGTCGGCGCAGGACATCCCGGTTGTGGACGCCGCCGCCGCAGATCAGCAATTCGCGGGCGCCGGCAGCGCGGACGGCTTCGGCCACCGTGTCCGCGGTCAGCTGTGCCAGCGTCGCCTGTACGTCGGCCG
>JBAUVS010000643.1:0-2919 GCA_049583345.1 Woeseiaceae bacterium | reverse complement strand
GGCTCGCGGCATGCACGACGGCCAGCGGCCGCTGCGTGTCCAGTCGGGTCCCGACCGGCGCGACATCGGAGAGTCCGACGGACAGGTCGAGCGCATCGCCGACGCGCCGCCTGCCGCCGCCGAGTTCGATGATGGCGTTACCGACGGCGCGGACGTCGACCGCCGCCAGGTATCCTTCGGCGAGCACCGCTTCCTTCACGGGCGCAGCCGGCAGGTACTTCCTGCAATTGGCGACGAAATCATCGGGACCGCCGAGCGCCGCGCACATCGCCTCGAAACGTTCGGCGGCACGCCCGCTCGTCACCGCCGTATCGCAGCGCCCGAGCGCACGCTCGCGGTCAGGCTCGACACCGGTACTGACGAGCATCTCGGCACAGAGCCCGAGCACGACTTCGTCGAGCCGCGGTTCCCTGAATTCGTCGCGCAGGAACGCCATCGATTCCTCGATCTCCAGCGCATTGCCGGCCGTCGTACCGAGCACCTGGTCCATGTCGGTGATCAGCGCCGTGGTCTTGAGATCCGCTCGCGCCGCCGTCCCGATCAGGCTCTGCGCCAGTTCCACGGACTTCTCGAGCGTGGGCATGAACGCACCGCTGCCGGTCTTGACGTCCATCACCAGGGCGTCGAGGCCGGCGGCGATCTTCTTCGACAAGATCGACGCCGTGATGAGCGGGATCGATTCGACCGTCCCGGTAACGTCCCGGATCGCGTACAGGCGCCGGTCGGCGGGCGCGAGGTCCGCGGTCTGCCCGATGATGGCGCAGCCGGCCCGCTTGACCACGGCCTGAAAGGTATCGAAATCGGGGGCCGTGTCGTACCCGGGGATCGATTCGGCCTTGTCCGTCGTGCCGCCCGTGTGTCCGAGGCCCCGTCCCGAGATCATCGGCACGAAGCAGCCGCAGGCCGCGGCGATTGGCGCAAGCAGGAAACTGACCTTGTCCCCGACGCCGCCGGTCGAGTGCTTGTCGACGATCGGCCCGTCAAGCCCCAGGCCGCTCCAGTCGAGCACCGCGCCCGATGCGGACATGGCGATGGTCAGTTGCGCGGCTTCCTCGAAGCTCATCGAGTTGAGGAAGATCGCCATCGCCAGCGCCGATACCTGTTCGGCCGGCAGGCTGCCGTCCGCGAGTCCGTCGACGAATACCCGGATCTGTTCGCCGGAGAGCGCCCGGCCGTCGCGCTTGGTGCGGATGACATCGGTGAACAGCATCAGCCCGCAAATCCGCGCAGCGGCAGGTCCGCATTCCGTTGCAGCCAGTTCTCGGCCGGATAGTGACAACGGCGGTCGATGGCATGCAGCGTGTAGGCGTGGCGCGAGGTCTCCGAGCGGTTGGGGCCGCTCAGATGGGGCGCCCGCCCGTCAAACACGACCAGCGTGCCCGCACTTGCTTCCGCCGGCTGCCGGAGGTGCTCGGGGAACGGCGACGGATCCAGCGTCTCGGTGACGAGCCGGCCATCGGGCATGCGATAGTTGCGTTTCCTGAGCGGGGTCTTGTGCGCGCCCGGGATGAAATACATGCAGCCGTTCTCCGTCGTCGCATCCTCGAGCGCAAACCAGAAACCCGTACAGGATTCGGGCTCCGTGTAGAGGTAGGTCGAGTCCTGGTGACAGACGACCTCTCCGCCGATGCGTGGCGGCTTGAAGATGTACATGGACTGGATGATCGCCGGATCCTCGATGCCGAGGCTGTCGGCAAGACTGTCGAGCTCGCCCGTCCGCGAAAACGCGTCGAACACCGGATCGAGGTCGTGCATGGCGTGACCCATCTTGTTGAGGCTGTCTTCCCTGGCCTGCCGCAATCGCCCGGTCTCATCGAATGCATCATCCTCGAGGAAAAAGCGGATCTTGTCGCCTGACTCGATGAAATAGGCGTCGCCGAGCTGCGCCTGCGTCGTCGTGGAGAAAACGCTTCGCACCACGCCGGCATCGAATCCCGCGACGAGCTCGAGCGCCCGCCGCCGCAACGTCTCGCACGCCTCTCGCGTGACGAAGTCACGCAGGATGATGACGCCGTGCGTACGATACGCGTCCAGCATCTCCGGCGTGAGACGGCCGCCGGCTGGCGATGCAAATGCGGGCAACAACATGCGCTCCTTGGGGAACCGGCGGGTGCTACAATTGTCGGCAAAAGAGGTGCCCATGACAATAGTAACACGCTGTTTTCAAATTGTTTTTTTGGCTCTGGCCCTGGCCGGCTGCACGCAGGCGGCGAACGATTCGACACCGCCTGCGGCCGCGCCCGACACGCAGATCGACCTGATCATCGCCGGCGACAACGTGGTGACGATGGACGCCGCCGGTGACATATACCAGGACGCGGCAGTCGCGATCGACGATGGTGTGATTATCGCGATCGGTCCCAGGGCGGATATCGAGACCAAATACACTGCACGCGAGACGCTGGACGGCGAACGGCGCGTCGTCATGCCGGGCTTGATCAACGGCCACACGCATGCCGCGATGACGCTGCTCCGGGGCGTCGCCGACGATCTTGCGCTGATGGACTGGCTGCAGAACTATATCTTCCCGGCCGAGGTCGAGTTCGTCGATCCGGAATTCGTGCGGGTCGGCACCGAACTTGCGTGCTGGGAGATGATCCGCGGCGGCACGACGACATTCGTGGACATGTACTACTTCCCGGACACGATTGCAGACGTCGTCGACAAATGCGGGATGCGCGCGCTGATCTCTGCGACCGTGATCGATCAGCGCAGCCCGGATGCCGAGGACGCCGCCGATTCGATCCGCAAGGGCAGCGAGTTCATCGAGCGCTGGCAGGGCAGGAACGGTCGCATCACTCCTATCTTCGGACCGCATTCCGACTACACCCTGGACAAGGAGGACTTGCGCGCGACGCGTGAAGCGGCACTGCACTACGGCGTACCGGTCAGTATCCACCTGTCCGAGTCGCCCTACGA
>JBAUVS010000642.1:0-1559 GCA_049583345.1 Woeseiaceae bacterium | reverse complement strand
GCACTGTGGTTGGTCGAGGCCGCGACGAAGTGATCGCCGACCGCGTCCTTGCCCAGGCGTTCAACGATCCAGCGCCGTGCGGCATGGGCATTGGTCATCGTCTCCTGGGTCGTGAAAGTCTTGGAGCACACGACGAACAGGGTCGTCGCCGGATCGAGCTGGCGTTTGAGGTCGGCAAGTTGCGTGCCGTCGACGTTGGACACGCTGTGGAAGCACATCCCGGCGTGCCAGTGCGGACGCAACGCGCGGCTCGCCATGACGGGACCGAGGTCCGAGCCGCCGATACCGATGTTGACGATTTCGGTGAGGCGATAGCCGGTGCTGCCGGCGATCTTGCCCGCGTGCACGCCTTCGACGAACTCATCCATCTTGGTCAGGACTTCCCAGACTTCCCGCACGCCGGGTGTGTCCAGCGCCACCGTGTCCGAGAGCTTGGCGCGCAGCGCGACGTGCAGCGCCGGCCGGTCTTCGCTGCGGTTGATCGATTCGCCTGCAAACATCGCCTCGATCGCCGCCGGCACGCCGGCCTCCGTGGCCAGTCGGGCAAGCAGCTTTGCCGTCGTCGTGTCGAGATGGTTCTTCGAATAATCGAGCGTGAGCTTGTTTGCCGTGAGTGTGAAACGCTCGGCCCGCTGCGGGTCCGCGGCGAACAAGCCGGCGAGTTTGGACTTGCTGATCTGCTTGCGATGGGCCTTGAGCGCTTCCCAGGCCGGCAGATCGGTCGGGTAGCGGGCCGAAAGCTGCCGGTCGGTGTAGGACTCAGGCTTGTTTTTCGAGGTCGACGGCATAGAACTCAAGATACCAGTCGACGAACTTTTTCACACCTGCCTCGATCGGCGTCGAGGGGCTGTAACCGACGTCCCGCTCGAGCGCCGCGGTGTCCGCCCAGGTGTCCGGGACGTCGCCGGGCTGCAGCGGCAGCAGGTTCTTCTCGGCCTTCCGGCCGAGGTTTTGCTCGAGCAACTCGATGAAACGCATCAGCTCGACGGGCTGCTGGTTGCCGATGTTGTAGAGGCGGTATGGCGCCCGGCTCGTGCCCGGATCCGGATCGGCAGGGTCCCAGTCCGGGTTCGGCGCCGCGGTGCGATCCAGCGTGCGCACCACGCCCTCGACGATATCGTCGACGTAGGTGAAGTCGCGCTTGTGGTTGCCGTAGTTGTAGACGTCGATGGGCCTGCCCGCGACGATGGCCTTCGCGAACTTGATGGGCGACATGTCGGGGCGGCCCCAGGGGCCGTACACGGTGAAGAAGCGCAGGCCCGTCGTGGGCAGGCCATAGAGGTTCGAGTAGGTGTGCGCCATCAGCTCGTTCGACTTCTTCGTCGCGCCGTAGAGCGCGAGCGGATGATCGACGTTCTGGTGCACGGCATACGGCATCGTCGAGTTCGCCCCGTACACCGAGCTCGACGAGGCGTACACGAGATGCTGGACGTCGTGCTGCCGGCAGCCTTCGAGGACGTGCAGCGTGCCGACGACGTTGCTGTCGATGTACGCGTGCGGATTCTCCAGCGAGTAGCGTACGCCGGCCTGGGCGCCGAGGTGCACGACCCGGTCGAACC
>JBAUVS010000641.1:0-2085 GCA_049583345.1 Woeseiaceae bacterium | reverse complement strand
CTGGAGGCCGTCATCGTGCAGTTCGTACGCGTCGAGGCGGAAGGCGACGTCTACACGGCGCCGGCGTTCGTGGAGTCGAACTGGGTCGGCAAACACGGCAAGGTTTACGCATTGAATGTCCCGCCGGGACGCTATGCCGCGGTCGCGTTTCGAACCCGCGGCGGGAGCCTGCTCGCTGTGCGGGACAAGCAGTGGGTCTTCCTCGAGAAAGAACTCATCGACGTGACGACCGTCGACGTCGCGGCCGGCCAGATCGTTTTTGCCGGAACCTATACGACGGGCGGCACGGCCTGGAAGTCGAGCGCCGCGGACAAGGATCAGGACAGCGTCAGCGCGGCCGATGCCGCCCAGGTGCACTACCTGCAGTTGATGTTCCCGGACGCCCTCGACAAGTCCACCTTCGCACGCATCTACGGCGCCCATCCCGTCTACCTGGGCAACTACATGCCTTCGCGCAGCGCCGGACGCACGTCCGAAGCGCACGACGAGTTCTGGAACAAGGCACGCAAGGACAAGGACCTCAGCCCCGAATGGCTCGGCATGATCGGACCGCTTTAATCGCCGGGAACGAAATCCCCTAACGCCAGCGGTCGCCGGCGTTCCTGACGTAGTGTCGATACACGTAGACCCACGGGATGACGATCGGCATCAGGATCACGCCAGCGGTGATGGCCGAAAAATCGTCGGCAAACGTCGGCGGGAGCTGGCCTGCATGCCATTGCGGCAAGCCGAAATCGAAAAGCCAGATCGTTTTCCAGGCGAACTCGAACATCAGCAGGGGCAACATCCGTAGCGGATAGCGCAGGCCGAGAATGGCAAGCAACCCGATGCCGCCGAGCAGGCTCGATATCACACCGCGCGCCATTGGCTCGTGGCTGACGAGTCCCGGGAGGATCATTTGTCCCAGGCCCACGACAAGAAGCAGGTAGGTGGCGCGCAGCACGTAGAGCCGCCAGAGCGGCACGTCGTGAGAAGTGGGCGGCAGGTCTGCCGTTGAAACCGGTACGCTGTTCGGTGCCATGTGCTTGTCCTGGTTCCAGGGTTCCGTACGAAGCGGCGCCTATTCGGCGTCGGGTTCGGGTTCGTATCCGAGCAGGTCGCCCGGTTGACAGTCGAGCGCTTCGCAAAGCGCCTCCAGTGTCGAGAATCGAATCGCGCGCGCCTTGCCGGTCTTGAGTATTGACAGGTTTGCGAGCGTGATGCCGACACTGTCTGCCAGCTCGGTCAGCGTCATTCGTCGGGCGTGAAGCAGTTCGTCGAGCCTGACCACTACCGCCATCTTCACACGGTCCCTTCGAGGTCGTCGCGCATTCGCGTGCCTTCGGCGAAGACGCGCGCGAGGACGAACAGCAGCAGCACGGCCAGCCAGCCGGCAGTGGAAAACCCCGCATCGACGTCTAACGGATGCGCCGGAGTCGACACGATGCCCGCGACCGAGCCGATTGCGACGCTGAGAAGCTGAAGACCGAGCAGCGACCAGGCAATCGTCCTCAGCCTGGACGCGTTGGCCGGTTCGAACGACGCACAGACGCTGACGCGCTCGACGATGTCGGCGAGGCGCCTGAGGATGACGTAATGCAACGGGACGCTCACAAGGCCCAGCACAGCGATAACCCGCATACCCCGGACAAGGGGCTCGGTTTCCACCGACGGAGTTACTCCGAGCGCCGTCATGACCGGAACCTCGGCAACGAGGCTGGCCGCGAGACCGACCAGGATGGCAGCGCCGTAGATCCAGTTGAGGACGACGAGCCAGCGCAGCGCGACACGCGAGACGCCGAGGGTGGCCGGATTCGGCTGGAGCATATGAGTGTGCCTTTCGCGAGAGATATATTGATAAACAATAAACCATTTATTGATAATCGGCAATGCCCTTACTGAAAATCGATAAACTCGTCTTCGCGCCGTGCGCGGAAGCTTTCGTAATTCCCGTCGCAGGTGTTGGATAATCCTCGCAATCCGTTTACATCCTCGTTCCCTTTGCGAACCGAACCCAAGGACCGCCGATGAAGCGCGCAGTGTTCTCCGTATTCCTGCCCTGGGCAGTGCTCCTGCAAACAAGTGCCATGGCACAGGACGTCGACC
>JBAUVS010000640.1:0-6285 GCA_049583345.1 Woeseiaceae bacterium | reverse complement strand
CTCCGAAGTCGTACCCTACACTGAAGTTGATCGAACGGCCCAGAATCGGGCGGCCGTTCGGCGCCGACGGGTTGCGCGGATCGCCTTCGGTGATGCCATGGGAGTTGTTCAGATTGTCGCCATGGAGCTGGAAGAAAAACCCGGAGTCGAGATTGAGCATCACGCCCAGGTCCAGCTTGTTGAAGCTCGGCAACTTGACCGAATTCGCGTTATCGCCGTAGCGCTCACCGACCATCGTGTACGCGCCGTACACGGTGCCGTGGAACTGGCCGACGTCGAAATCGTAGGCCGGGGCGATGCGCGCCTGGAAGTCCGGCTGACGCAATACCTTGTTGCCTTCGTTCGACGCCGTCGTCGACTTCGTGATCTCGGCGTTCTGCAGCGTCGTGATCAGGCTGACCGTGAACTGGCCGCCGAAGTTGAAGGTCAGGTCGCCCTCGATGCCGTTCGCCCGGGTCTGGAACGCCTCGTTCGGTATCACGGCTCCCACGGTCGAGCTGAAGTTGTCGTTCGTGTTGTGGTATGCCGTGGCGTACGCGGTCATCCAGCCTCCGTTGTACTTGACGCCGGCCTCGAGCTGCTTGACGCCGTTGACGGCCTCGTTCCCTTCACGGAGCTTGTCGAAGTGCGGGAACAGGTAGCCGTCGGAATAGCGGGCGTAGAAGCCGAGACTGTCGTTCAGGTCGTAATTCCCGGCCAGTGTCCACGCGACTTCGCTGTCGTTGGGATTCGCGATGACGTCGTTGCTGCCGTCCGGATATCCGGCCCCGGTGTCGGCGACGTAGTTGAGGTCGATCGACTCGCTGCGGACGCCACCGTCGATGCGCAACTGGTCCGTCACGTACCAGGAATCCGCGAGGTAGAAGGCCCGCGTCCTGGCGTCGCCGGCGGACTTCAGCCCGAAGGCGAATCCCGCGTCGCCGCCGGCCGCGGCGATGTCGGCCGGCGTCACCGGCGTCATGACGGGGTTGTTCGGATCGGTGTTGTCGACCGAAACGATAGGTTCGCCGTTCTTGACGTTCTGGATCGCGATCGGATTGCCGAGCGACCACCAGTCGTTCGAAGACCAGGACGCCTGGTAGTACCCGAAGGTCAGATCGTGATCGCCGAACTGCTTCTTGATGCTGATGTCGTTGATTTTCGCGTCGATGTCCTTCTGGACCACCCAGTGACCGTAGGTCTGCGCCCAGTCCGATCCGGACAGCGTCCGGCCGCTCTCGGTCGCGACGTCCAGGCCACCCAGTACGGCGGACAGGTCCGCCACCGTCACCGGGCCGCCGGCCGGCACGAAGCCGTAGGTGTCGGCATTGCCGCTGGTCAGCGTGAACTGGTCGCGGAACGTCCAGCCGTCGCCGAAATCGAACTCGGCGCTGCCGCCGGCGACGACACCGTCCCAGCCCCGGCCCTTGCCGAAATCGAAGACCTTGCTGTTGCCGTCCGGATCGACCTGGATCTCCCACAAGCGGGTGGAATTCCCGAGCGGGGAGAACGTGCCGAGATTGTTGCCGGTGTTGAGCGCGAACGGCAAGAGCCATTGGCCGTGGTCGTTGGTCGCGCGCGCAAAAACGTCGATCTCACCGTTGTCGAACTCCCGGGTCAGGTTGATCGTGAATTGCCTGCCCTCCTCGGCCGTAAATTGCGGGTCCCGTATGCCGGGCGCCGACGACGTGTAGCCGCCGATCATGTAGTACAGGTTGTCGGTCAGCGCGCCGCTCATGACGCCGTCGAGACGCTGCAATCCGTAATCCGAGGTCGTGTACTTGACGCGACCTTCGGTCAGGTCGTGACCGCGTTTGAGATTGAAGTTCACGGTGACGCCGGGCTCGCCCTTGCCGAACACGGCATTGGGGCCGCCGCGCAGGGCCTGGACGCTCTCGATGGTCTCGTCGATCCGGAACAGCGTCGACTGTTCCATGAAGGACAGCATCTCGGTGCCGTAGATCGGCGAGCCGTTGATCGCCAGCGTCACGAACGGTGCGTCGCCGCCGCCGGGCAACCCGCGCACGTCGATGTTGGCGCCGGATACGCCGCCGGAACTCTCGGCCCAGACGCCCGGGATCGATTTGAACAGGTCGGCCGTGCTCTTCGGCGAGAACTTCGCGATGTCGACCGGATCGATCGTGTTGACCGCGAAACTCGCCTCCTGCTTCTGCACGCCCGAACCGCCCGGCGTGCCGATCGTGACGATCTCCTCGATGATCTCGGGATATTTCTGGCCGTTCTTGTTGGCCGACTGGCCGGAAGCCGGGTTGTCGTCCTGCGCCACGGCGGGCGCGGCCGCGATCAGCGCGACGCTCGCGATCAAGCCTGCGAACGATCCTACGCCGAAACGTAAGCATTTGTTTCCTTTCATGATTTCCCCCTTTGTTGCGATCGGCACGGGTGCGCCGGATGGGGGCACATTAGCGCGGATTGAAATCGATTGCAATTTTTCTGCAATTGTTTTCAACCCTTATATAATGCGGCGTAATAAAAGGGAGTACCGATTTGGTTGAGGACGACAAACAGGCCCGGACGATGGCCGACATCGCACGCCTCGCGAAGGTGTCGACGCCGACGGTATCCCGCGCGCTCAGCAACAGCCCGCTCGTCAACGAGGCCACCCGCAATCACATCCTGTCCGTCGCGAACGAGCACGGCTACACCGTCAACCGCAATGCCCAGAAACTGCGACACAAGCGCACCAACACGATCGCCGTCTCCCTGGACTTCCACTCGCACCGCCAGAATCACATCTCGGACCCGTTCATGTTCGACCTGCTGGCCGGCGTGTCGGAGGCGCTCGGCGACCGCAACCAGGACCTGCTGCTGTGCGCCCCCACCCACAACGACTCGATCGCCTTCCAGCAGATCCTCCGGGCACGCGGCGCCGACGGGTTCATCATCCTCGGCCAGGGACATCGCGAGGACATGCTCAACGGCTTCGCGGCGACCGGGGCGCCGATCGTCGTCTGGGGCGCCGCCGCGGAGAATGCCAATTACTGTGTCGTCGGCAGCGACAACTTCCTCGGCGGACAGCTCGCCGGGCAGTATTTCCTCGACCGGGGCCGCCGCCACCTGCTGTTCGTCGGCGACACGTCTTACCGGGAGATCCGGCTGCGTTGGGAAGGCATGCAGGACGTTGCCGAGTCCGCCGCCGAAACCGTGGCCGTCGACCACATCCAGCTCAGCAGCTTCAGCTACGAGGCGGCGTACGACATCGCGATCCGCTACCTCGACGTGGTCGACGATTTCCGGCCCGACGCGATCTTCACGGGCAACGACACCGCGGCGATGGCCTTCATCTCCGCGTTCCGCGCCGCCGGCATCCGGGTCCCCGAAGACGTCTCGATCGTCGGCTACAACGACATCCCCGCGGCCGGCTATTTCAGCCCGCGGATCACGACGATACGCCAGGACACGCACAAGGCCGGCCGCGTGCTGGTCTCGAAGCTGATGCGCATCATCGACGGCGAGACACCCCGCTCGGCCCGCATCAAGACGGAATTCATCCTGCGGGACACCTGAACCCGGTCCGTCACCAGACTCGCAGCCAGGCGAGCTGCAGGATATCGAAATCGCCCCCGGAGCTCGTCACGATGCCGGTGCTGACACTGCCCCGCAAGGCGTTGCCGTTACTGAAAGGCACGAGGACGGTCACGCCCAGCCTCGAATTGCGCTGCCGGTCATCCGCTCGATCGCCGTCGATCCCGGTCCGGCCCCCGGCGTAGAAGTTCGCGTCGATAGAGTACCAGGCACCCTTCGGACTGGCGTGCACTGTGTGCAGCTCGACGGACAGGATCGGGTCCTGATGACGGGTCTGCCCGAGGAAATCGTCGTTCGCGCAGTACAGCCACGCACCGAATTCCGATTCGAATGCCCAACCGCCGCGCAGCGGAACGATCATCCCGAGTGCCGGTTTCACCGCCCAGCGATTGCCGCCCAGGTTGACGAGCTTGTCGGCGTCGTAGCTGCCGGTCGGCGCCTGCACGATGAGGCTGGCGCCGACGATGGTCGTCGGATTGCGCAGCAGCTGCAGCAGTCCGGCCCGGTCCATGCTCGGCGCGCCCCGGAGATTGACGGCAAACCTCGCCCGGAAGTCCGCCAGTCCGGTGATGTCGCGCCGCAGGTACACGCCATCGACGAAGCCCGACGTCGAGCTGTCCGCAAACGGCTGGCTCAGGTTCACGCTGGCCGTCCGCCCGAACAGCGCGAACGTGCGTTGGTAGCCGATCTGCAGGAAGTCGGCCCGCGCGTCGACACCGCTGACCGGCAGCGACGGATCGGATAACACGTTCCCCTGCGATCGCTGGTACGCCAGGATCAGCGTATTGCTGCCGCGGGGCAGCGGCCAGTAGGCGCGCGGCTGGAGTTCCTGCGCCTGCGCGCCGGCACTGCAAAGGACGACCGCGAATGCGGCCACAGCGAGATACCCCGCTCGACTCACGCGCCTCACCCTCCGTCCTGATAACCGACCGCACGACAATCTAGCACGGCGATCCCGCCCCATCTTCTAAATGCGAATCGTTTGCATTCGTATTCGCACCCCGATAGGCTCCGTCCGTGTTCTGCCCGACAACAACAGGGACGCCGAAATGAGGCTGGTCGCGAATCGGATTCGACGCTGGCTGCCGTGGATCGCGGCATTGCCCGGCATGGTGGCGGGCGCCACTGCCAGCGCGGATGAAAACCTGTTCGGCTACGTGAAAGGCGCCGAGACTCTGCCCGAAGGCAGCCGGGAGTTGTACCAGTGGCTCACGTGGCGCACCGGCAAGGGGGCGGGCCACTACCAGGCGCTGGACGCCAGGACCGAGTTCGAGTACGGCGTCACCGACCGCCTGTCCGTCTCCGCCGACCTCAAATTGCAGTCGATCGACAGCGCGGGCCTGGTCATCGACGGCTACCTGCCCGGGGCCGTCGACTACGGCTTGCGATTGCAGGGTGTCGAGGGATCGGTCAAGTACAACTTCCTGAGCCCGGCGCGCGACGACTTCGGGCTGTCCACCTACGTTTCGCTGGTATACGGCCGGCTCGACCCGCATTCCGGACAGGACAAGGACAGCTACTCCGTCGAGGCGCAGCTGCTGGCCCAGAAGTATTTTCTCGAGGGCCAGCTCGTCTGGGTCGCCAACGTCGGCACCGAAATGACGCACGCGACGCGCGCGCCGATCCCGAACCTGCCTGCCGGTTTCGACTGGACGACCGATCCCGAGATCGAATGGGAGTGGTCGCTCGGCACCGGCGCAAGTTATCGATTCGTGCCGAACTGGTACGTCGCGCTCGAGGCGTTCTACCAGACCGAGTTCGAAACCGTCGTCGGCCAGGAGCGCTGGTCCGTGTTTGCCGGCCCGAGTGTGCACTACGGCACGCGGCGCTGGTGGGCGACGCTGACCTGGGTACCGCAGATCGCGGGCGGAGGGGAACAATACGCCGGGCAGACCGAGACCGACCTGCACCTGATCGAGAAAACCGAGCAGGAGTTCCGGTTCAAGTTCGGTGTGAACTTCGATTAGGCGGGGCGCAACGATGAACGACGCAGGCTATCGCGCATGGATCGGGCTGCCGCTGGCCGCAATCGTCGCGCCGGCCCATGCAGCCGATTACATGACGCCCGAACAGGCCGCGGCGCTGTTCTTTCCGCAGGCCGACACGCAGATTCCGTTGTTGCTCAAGCTGAGCAAGGAACAGCGCAATGCGATCAAGGCGTTGTCGGGCGTGCGGCAACGGGAGAAGACCCAATCCGTCTGGCGGGCCGAAGCCGGCGGCGAATTGCTGGGCTGGACGATCGTCGATGACGTCATCGGCAAACATGAATACATCACCTATGCGGCCGCGATATCGCCAGGCGGTCGCGTGCTCGGCGTCGAGATCCTGAGTTACCGCGAGACGCATGGCGGCGAAGTCCGGCAGGCGTCGTGGCGAGAGCACTTCGTCGGCAAGACGCTGCAGAATCCCTTCAAGCTGGACGTCGACATACCGAACATCAGCGGGGCGACCCTGTCGTGCCGAAACGTGACGGACGGCGTGAAACGCCTGCTCGCGCTGCAACGGGTCGCGCTGTCGCCGTGAACTACCTGCGCCGGATGCAGCCCCTGCTGGGCACGTTCGTCGAGGTCGGCGTCGCCGAAGGACCGGCTGCCGGCAGTTCGATCGACTCGGCATTCGCAGCCGTCGCCGAAGTGCAGCGCCTGATGAGTTACCAGGACCCCGACAGCGACCTGAGCCGCCTCAACCGCGGCGATGGCCGACCCGTGCCTTTGCGACAGCTCACCGTGACCGTGCTCCGGCTCGCGCGGGCCCTCATGC
>JBAUVS010000639.1:0-4940 GCA_049583345.1 Woeseiaceae bacterium | reverse complement strand
TGGCGAGCCTGGCAGGCCGCCGGCGGGGCGCCTCCCGATTTCATGGGGGGCCACAGCCTCGGCGAATACACCGCGCTGGTGTGTGCCGGCGCCCTGAATTTCGACGACGCACTGCTGCTGGTCCGGCGCCGTTCGCAACTGATGCAGGATGCCGTGCCGGTCGGCGAAGGCGCGATGGCGGCGATCATCGGCCTCGACGACGATGCGGTGCGCAGGATCTGCGACGAGGCTTCCGGCATCGGCGTGGCCGAGCCGGTCAACTTCAATTCGCCCGGACAGGTCGTCATCGCGGGACACAAGCCGTCGATCCTGCGGGCCGTCGAGCGCGCCGAAGCGGCCGGCGCCCGGCGCGCGGTCGTGCTCAAGGTGAGCGTGCCTTCGCACTCGTCGCTGATGATCAAGGCCGGCGAGGCACTCGCGGATTCGCTGCAGAGCGTACCGATCGACGAGCCTTCGGTGCCGGTGATCAATGCCACGGATGCGCGGCCCTACACGGACGTCGAGGATATCCGCGCGCACCTGGCGCGGCAGGTATACAGCGCGGTGCACTGGGTCGACACCGTCCGCTACATGCTGGCCGAAGGTGCCTGCGCGATCGTGGAGTGCGGGCCGGGCAGGGTGCTGTCCGGTCTCGTGCGCCGCATCGCTAACGGCACGCCCGTCTACAGTATCGACTCCGTCGAGCGGATGCAGGCTGCACTGGCCGGCTGATGAACGGGATCTTCACCGACAAGGCACTCGCGGGCGAAGTGGCGCTGGTCACGGGCGCGTCGCGCGGTATCGGTGCCCGCATCGCTCGCGCGCTGGCGGACGCCGGTGCCAGGGTCGTCGGCACGGCCACGAGCGAGTCCGGCGCCGCTGCGATCTCCGCCGCGCTGACGGGTGCCGGCCGCGGCATCGTGCTCGACGTCGCCGTCGACGCATCGGTGCAGGCGGCGATCGACGACGTGCAGGAAAACGAGGGTCCGCCCAGCGTCGTCGTCAATAACGCGGGCATCACCCGCGACAACCTGCTCATGCGCATGAAGGCCGAGGAGTGGGACGACGTGCTGGCGACGAATCTCTCCGGCGTCTACCGCGTCAGCAAGGCCTGCCTGAAGGGCATGATGAAGGCACGCAAGGGCCGCATCATCAATGTCGCGTCCGTCGTCGGGATCATGGGCAATGCGGGACAGGCAAACTACGCCGCCGCCAAGGCCGGCATCATCGGTTTCAGCAAGTCGCTCGCGCGCGAGATCGGGTCGCGGAACATCACCGTCAACGTGGTCGCCCCCGGTTTCATCGACACCGATATGACCCGCGTGCTGCCCGAAGATCAGCGCGCCGCGCTGCTGGCCGGAATCCCGCTCGGCAGACTCGGCGATACCGCCGACATCGCCGCCGCGGTGGTGTTTCTCGCGTCCGCGGCAGGAGCCTATATCACGGGCGAAACGCTGCACGTGAACGGCGGCATGTTGATGGACTGAATCCGCGGAATTCCGTGTAGATTGCCATGGGCGATTCACATACAATACCGTGCCACGGTCAGGCTGCGCCTTGATATATCAAGGGGTTACGCCGTCCGAAGCGTTTTCGGCAATGCGGTCGGGCGCATTCAACGGTATCGCCGTGGATCTTTTTTGATGAGTCTTCTCAGGAGAAGCAACCGCTATGAGCAGTATCGAAGAACAAGTTAAGAGCATCGTCGCCGAGCAACTCGGCGTGAAGGAAGACGAGGTCACGAACGATGCTTCGTTCGTCGATGATCTGGGCGCCGATTCGCTCGATACCGTTGAGCTGGTGATGGCCCTCGAAGAGGAATTCGAGACGGAGATTCCGGACGAGGAAGCCGAGAAGATCACCACGGTGCAGCAAGCCATCGATTTTGTTACTGCTCGTCTGAGCGAAGGCTGATTCCCGGGGCGCGATGCAAAGCGCCGCGCCCACGTTCGGCCGCCGCACGGCAGTCCCGCCTCTCCCAGGTGTTGGCCGGATAACACACTAGCGGAGCCCCCTTGAAAGAACGACGCGTAGTCATTACCGGCATGGGCATCGTCTCGTCGGTAGGCAGCCGCGTGGACGATGCATGGCGCAACGTCTGCGAGGGTGTTTCGGGGATCCGCCTGGTCGAGGACTTCGATGTCAGCAGTTTCCCGACGCGGATCGGGGGCATCGTCCAGGGCTTCAACGTCGACGATTACCTGACGCCGAAGGAAGCCCGCAAGACCGACCCGTTCATCCACTACGGCATCGCCGCGGGCGTCGACGCGATACGCGACGCGGGCCTCGAGATCACGGAACAGAACGGTCACCGTATCGGCGTCGCGATGGGCGCCGGCATCGGCGGCATCCGCACCATCGAGGACAACCACACGCGGCTGATGGAAGGCGGCGTGCGCAAGGTTTCGCCGTTCTTCATCCCGGGCAGCATCATCAACATGACGTCCGGCAATGTCAGCATCATGGAACACATTACCGGGCCGAACGTCTCGATCGTCACCGCCTGTGCGACGTCGTCGCACTGCATCGGCTTCGCGGGACGCTGCATCGAGCACGGCGACGCCGACGTCATGCTGGCCGGCGGATCCGAATACGCGACGACACCGCTGGCCATGGCCGGGTTCTGTTCCGCCAGGGCCATGTCCACGCGCAACGACGAGCCGACACGCGCGAGCCGTCCGTTCGACGTCGAGCGCGACGGTTTCGTGCTGAGCAACGGCGCGGGCTGCGTCGTGCTGGAGGAACTCGAGCACGCCAGGGCGCGCGGCGCCCGCATCTACGCGGAGCTGGTCGGGTTCGGCATGAGCGGCGATGCGTATCACATTACGCTGCCGCCCGCCGACGGCGACGGCGCGCGCCGGTCGATGGAGGCCGCATTGCGCGACGCGAAGCTCGAGCCGTCCGCGATCGACTATCTCAATGCCCACGGTACGTCGACGCAAGCGGGCGATGTCGGCGAAACGGTGGGTATCCGGCGGGCGTTCGGTGACGCCGCCGACAAGCTGCTCGTCAGCTCCACGAAATCGACGACCGGCCACCTGCTCGGGGCCGCCGGCGTCGTCGAGGCGATCTTCTCGGTGCTGGCAATCGACAAGCACGTCGTGCCGCCGACGATCAATCTCGAGCAACAGGATCCCCTCTGCGACCTCGACTACGTGCCGAACGCCGCGCGCGAGGCGGACGTCGAGGTCGCCATGTCCAATTCCTTCGGTTTCGGCGGTACGAACGGCACCCTGATCTTCCGGGCGTTCCACTGATCGTTGCCCATCTGCGGTACCATGAGGCCGCAGGGCATGTTCCAACGGAGTCGCATACGTGAAACGGCTGATCATCGTCGTTGGCGTTGTGCTGGTCGCGGCGGTTGCGGCGGCGGCACTCGCCATGGCGAGGTACCTCGAGTCGCCGCTGACGGTCGCCGAGGGCGGCGTGGAATTCGAGATCGCGCCCGGCACATCGTTCCGCGCCGTGAGCGATCGGCTGGGCGAGCTCGGGGTCACGCACCATCCGTTCCTGCTGCGCGCCTATGCCCGATGGACGGGGCAGGCGAGTGCGGTGCAGGCTGGCGACTACCTGATCGAAACCGGCACGACGCCCATCGCATTGCTGCGCAAGTTCACCAGCGGCGCCGTGCGCCTGTATCCGTTCACGATCGTCGAGGGCTGGAACCGCTGGGAACTGCTCGAAGCTCTGCACGACCATCCGTTCATAACGGCGACGATGACCGATGAAGACTGGCCCGCTCTGCTCGGCGACCTCGGCGCGTCGGAGACGCAACCCGAAGGCCTGTTCCTGCCCGAGACTTACCACGTGCCGCGCGGCAGCAGCGACCGCGTGATCCTCGCCAAGGCCTACGCGCTCATGCAGGACGTGCTCAGCGACGAGTGGCAACATCGCGACGAGTCGGTGCCGCTGAGTACGTCGTACCAGGCGCTGATCCTGGCGTCGATCGTCGAGAAGGAGACGGCCCGCGCCGACGAGCGCGCACGCATCGCGGGGGTCTTCGCACGGCGGCTCGAGAAACGGATGCGCCTGCAGACGGACCCGACGGTCATCTACGGGATCGGCGAGGCCTTCGACGGCAACCTGACGCGCCGTGATCTCGAGGCGGACACGCCGTACAACACCTATACCCGGGCGGGACTGCCCCCGACGCCGATCGCGATGCCGGGCAGGGCGTCCATCCATGCGGCGCTGCACCCGGCCGACGGCGACGCATTGTATTTCGTCGCGACCGGCCTGCCCGACGGCAGTCACACGTTTTCGGCGACCAAGGACGAGCACGACGCCGCCGTCGCCGCCTACCTGAAGCGGCTGCGCAAGGCGCGGCGGCAGGGGACCTGAGTTGGAGACAGGCAAATTCATCACTTTCGAAGGCATCGAGGGCGTCGGCAAGTCCACCAACATCGCCTGCCTGGAGACGGCGCTCAAACAGCGTGGCTGCCGGGTGCTGACGACGCGCGAACCCGGCGGCACGCCGCTCGCCGAACGGATCCGCGACCTGGTCGCCGAGCACGGCGACGAGGCGATGCCGGACATGGCCGAGCTCCTGCTCGTGTTCGCCGCGCGCTCGCTGCTCGTCAACAACGTCATCCGGCCGGCGCTCGCGGCCGGGACCTGGGTGCTGTGCGACCGTTATACCGACTCCAGCCGTGCCTACCAGGGCGGCGGACGTGGCCTGCCGAGGGAGCAGATCGACCGGCTTGCGGACTGGGTGCACGGCGACCTGTGGCCGGACCTGACGGTGCTGCTCGACGCGCCGGTCGAAGTGGGGATGAGTCGGGTCGGCAAACGCGGCAAGCCAGACCGTTTCGAGGCGGAACGCTACGAATTCTTCGCGCGCGTGCGGGAGACCTATCTCGGTCTCGCCGCGGACGAGCCGGACCGTTTCGTCGTGGTGGATGCGACGCAGCCGCTGGCGACCGTGAAGCAGGCGATGGAGTCCATCGCCGACGCCGTAACGC
>JBAUVS010000638.1:0-2238 GCA_049583345.1 Woeseiaceae bacterium | reverse complement strand
CAGTTGCACCGGCGGTCCGAGAACAATGCGCTGTCTGGCTGAACCGCGGCCCGGCCCGTGGCCGAATCCGCTCCGGTAATCGTCCTGCGAACCTTCTCCCGACCGGGGTGGCCTGCGCCCGAGTCGTCGGCACTGGGGGAAAACGATGCCTCGATCGTCTAATATCGATTGTGGGCAGCCGATTAGAGGGGGGATGCCCGAATATGTCTGGCTCGAAGAGCATTCACGAGTTGTATATGGCGTTGCGTGGCAGCCTGGTGCGCTCCGTGGTCGGCATCGTGCCGCCGAGAGAGATCGAGGACATTGTCCAGGAAGCCTATGTGCGCGTGTGCCAGGTCGAGAAGGAGGCCGACATACGGACTCCGCAGTCGTACCTGTTCCGCACGGTGCGGAACCTGGCGCTGGATCATGCGAAGCGCGCGGAATCCCGTCTGACCCAGACTGCCGGCGAAGAAGTCGATACGTACGCCCCGCAATCCGCGCAGCTCGTCGATGCGACGTTCGAACAAGCAGCCTCCAATGAGGAGTTCGCATCCTTCTGCGATGCGGTACGCCATCTCCCGGTGCAATGCCGCCGGGCCTTCGTCCTCAAGAAGGTGTACGGCTACTCGCAACGCGAGATTGCAAGGGAACTCGAGGTCAGCGAGAGCACGGTCGAGAAGCACATCGCCCTCGGCATCAAGCGTTGCACATACCATATGCAGCAGTTCGAAAGGGACAGGCGAGGCCAGGGCAGATTGTCGCGTGGCGATAACGTGGGGGATATGAAGGTCTCACAGGAGGAAGGGAAGCCATGAGTAATATCCGCCAATTCCCGTTGCGTGAGCAGCGTTATGACGAGGCGAGCCGGTGGATTGCCAGGCTCGACAGGGAGTTCTCGGCATCAGAAACCAGGGAACTCCAGGAATGGATGGCGGCCGACGCGGAGAATGCCGCGGTGCTGGAATCGATGGCCAGGGTATGGGACAAGATGGACACGCTGTCGCGGCTGTCCGATCTTTTTCCGGTACACGGCCATCGGCGTGGCTATCCGAGGATGCGCAACCTCAGTATTGCCGCCTCGATACTGATTGCGGTAACCGCAGGTATCTGGGTCGTCGTCGCAACGGGCTCCATCCCGATGCCGTGGGGTAATCGGGGAAGCGACATCGCGAACGAGATACCGGATAGTGTCTACGAGACCGCCATAGGCGAGCAGTCCACAGTGAAATTGTCCGACGGCACGGTCGTCGAACTCAACACCAACAGCCTGTTGCGCGTCCACTACCTGCCCGATCGCCGGCTGCTGACCCTGGAGCGCGGCGAAATCAATGTGCGAGTCGCAAAAGATCCGTCTCGGCCACTGAGCGTGTTTGCGGCAGACCAGGTCGTGGAGGCTGTCGGCACGGCATTCAACGTCGAGATTACCGAGAATCAGAAGGTCGAACTGGTGGTGACCGAGGGGAAGGTCCGGGTTGGCGTGCAAATGCCTGCCGGCAAGCCGGAGGAGCAGACCGTTCCGCCGGTATTGCCCGAGACCTCGCGTACCGTGGCCGCCGGCGAAGAAGCAATCCTCGGCGCGGATGACGAAGAGATTACGCCCGTCACGCCCGAGGAAATCGAGGTCAAGTTATCGTGGCGCGACGGCAATCTGATCTTCAAGGGGGAGCCGCTGGAAGATGCGCTCGCGGAAGTCGGCCGGTATACGACGGTGGAATTCGTATTCCTCGACGACAAGCTGCGCAAGCGCGCCGTGGCAGGCTATTTCAAGGCGGGCGACGTCGATGGTTTGCTCGAAGCGCTGCGCGAGAATTTCGACATTGCATACGAACGTGTCGATGACCAGATCGTGTTGCTCGACAGCCCATAGCGTCTTGTCGTTCGGTATCGCGTCAAATCAAGCGATGCGATGATGTGGGGAGACATCATACTCAATGTTCAAATCGACATGGCGGAAATCATCCGCTCGTTCGTCTAACCAGTGCGCGGGTTCTAAACGCGCTGCTGAGGCAGGCGAACGAAGCAGTTTTCGTTGTGTCGTTACGGTCATCCTGTTGGCAATCTCGCCAACTCTGCTGGCCGACGATGCAGACAAACAAGAACTGATTCACTTCGACATCCCTCAGCAACGAGCGGATCTAGCGCTCACACAGTTTGCTGAACAAGCGGACCTCACGCTCGTCTTTCCGTACGACTACCTGCGGGAAAAAACGGCGAATCCGTTGGTCGGTGATTACACGGTGAAGGAGGGAGCAGAAG
>JBAUVS010000637.1:0-2282 GCA_049583345.1 Woeseiaceae bacterium | reverse complement strand
CCTGCTGGATGAGCAACAGCGCGGGCGAGTCGGGCGCAAGGCGAATGGCTTGCTTGCGTCCCGGCACGAAAAGCTGCTCCGCGCCGGGCCGGCGCGCCCTGCCCTTGGCGACGGCGACGACCCGGATCCAGTCCAGCGCGAGTTCGTCCAGCACCGTCTGGGCCTCGGCGAGCTGGCCCTTGCCACCATCGACGAACAGGAGATCCGGCATCGGCACCTCGCCGCGCTTCACCCGGGCGTAGCGGCGCTTCAGCGCCTCGGCCATCGCGGCGTAGTCGTCGCCGGCCGCCGCGGGCTTCAGGTTGAAGCGCCGGTAGTCGCTCTTCAGCGGCCCGGCCGCATTGAACACGACGCAGGACGCCACGGTGGCCTCGCCGGAGGTGTGGCTGACGTCGAAACACTCGATCCGCGACGGTGTCTCGTCGAGGTCGAGGGCCTCGGCCAGCGCCGCGAACTGGCGCCGGATGGTGGCGTTGCTGGCCACCTGCAGGTTGAGGCCCTGCTGCGCGTTGGTGGTCGCCATCTGCCGCCAGCGGGCGCGGTCGCCGCGCACCCGGTGCCGGATCGTCACCTTGCGGCCCATGCGCTGGGTGAGTTCGGCGGCCAGCAGTGCGGCGTCCTCGATCTCGAAGTCGAGCACGATCTCGGCCGGCGCATCCCGCCCCAGGTAATACTGTGCGACGAAGCCGTTCAGGATCCGCGCGCCGTCGGTCTCGCCTGCCAGGCGCGGGAAATGATCGCGGCTGCCGACGACCGCGCCGTTGCGGATGAACAGCACCGTCACGCAATGGATCGCGCCGTTGGTTGCGAAACCGAGGACATCGACGTCCTGGCCTGCCGATCGCGAGACGAGCTGCCGGGCCTCGATCTCCTTGAGTTTCGCGATCTGGTCGCGCAGGCGCGCGGCCTGCTCGTATTCGCGTGCGGCAGAGGCCTCTTCCATGCGCGCGACGAAACGGTCGATGACGCTGCGGTTGCGCCCTTCCAGGAAATCGATCGCGGCGTCGACGTCGTTGCGGTATTGCGCCTCGGTGATCAGATCCACGCACGGTGCCGTGCAGCGCTTGATCTGGTATTGCAGGCAGGGTCGCGTCCGGTTCGAGAAGAAGCTGTCGGTGCACTGCCGCACGAGGAACAGTTTCTGCAGTTGGTTGAGCGTCTGCCGAACGGTGCCGGCCCCCGGATACGGCCCGAAGTAGCGGCCCTTGCCCTTGCGCGGCCCGCGGTGGAACTTCAGGCGCGGGAAGGCGTGTTCCGTCGACACGTAGATGTAGGGATAGCTCTTGTCGTCGCGCAGCGTGACGTTGAAGCGCGGCCGGTGCTGCTTGATGAGATTGTTCTCGAGGATCAGCGCTTCCGCCTCGGTGTTGGTCACCGTCACCTCGACGTTGGCAACCAGCGCCATCATCGCGGCCGTTTTCGGATCGGTGTGGCGGCGCGAGAAGTAGCTCGAGACGCGCTTCTTCAGGTCCCGCGCCTTGCCCACGTACAGCACCTTGTGCTTCGCGTTCAGCATGCGATACACGCCGGGGCGATGAGTCAGGCTGCGGAGGAAGGATTTCTCGTCGAATGTTCGCGCGTCGTCCACGTCGCTATTTATCCAGCAACTCCCGTGCGCGTGCAAATACGGACTCGAACATCCCGGCCGTCAGGCGGCCGGTGTTGGTGTTGTAGCGGCTGCAGTGGTAGGAGTCGAGCAAGCGCATGGCGCCGAGCTCGTGCTGCGCCTCGTGGGCGAAACGGATCGCCGCCTGGCGCAGGCCCAGCGCCCTGACGACCGCGCGATGCGCGATGCCGCCGAGCGCGAGCACGACGGCGCCGGCCGGCAGCGTGCCGAGTTCCGCGCCGAGATAGGCGTTGCAGGTGTTGATCTCGGCGCCGACCGGCTTGTTGTCCGGCGGCAGGCATTTGACCGCGTTGGTGATGCGGCAGTCGATGAGCCGCAGGTCGTCACCGGGATCGAGCGCCTCGGCTTGCGAGGCGAAGCCGAACTTGTGCAGCGTGGCGTACAGCAGGATGCCCGCGTGATCGCCGGTGAAGGGACGGCCCGTGCGGTTGGCGCCGTGCATGCCCGGTGCGAGCCCGACGATCAGGAGTCGCGCCCGCGGATCGCCGAAAGGCGCGACCGGCCGGCAGTGGTAGTCCGGGTGGCGCTCGGCGACGGCGTCGAGGAACGCGGCGAGGCGCGGGCAGGCACGGCAGTCGGGATCGTAGCTCGTCGAAGACATTGCAGGTCGCGCCGGCAAGCAGCGCTCCTACCGGTCATCCATGTGGCGGATGAC
>JBAUVS010000636.1:0-11507 GCA_049583345.1 Woeseiaceae bacterium | reverse complement strand
AAGCCGTGGACGCCGGTTCGATTCCGACCCTAGCCTCCAATCCTTCATGCGTCACGCCCGGGTGGCGGAACGGCAGACGCTACGGACTTAAAATCCGTTGACCGAAAGGTCGTGTGGGTTCGAGTCCCACCCCGGGCACCAGGAGTGCGAATCATGGGCAGACGATTCTTATATGTCTTGCTACTCGGCGGTATCTCCGCCTCGCTGCCAACGCATGCCCAGGAAACGCCCGACCTGCTCGGTACCTGGACGCAGACCGCAACGCTGCCGGCAACCGACCAGCGCTGCGGCGAACGAACCCTGTCGGGGACACTGTCCGTCACAAAGAAGATCACCGCTCGTGCCTATCGCGGCAACGCCCGCATGATGGTGTCCTACCGTCGATGCCAGGGCAGCATCAACGAGAGTGACTTCACGCTGCGCGTCGGCGACGACGGCATCTCGATCGACTACGACAGCGACGGCTGGACCGGGGAGACGCTCTCGCTCGAGGGCACGAAACTCACCGGCAAGGATGCCGACGGCTCCGACGTCGAATGGGTGAAAGAGGCCGAAGACGATGCCGCCGCGCAGACCGACTACGCCAGGCTGGACGAGTACCTCAACGGACTGGCGCCGGAGTTCCGCAAGGAGTTGCGCCTGCAGTTCCGGCGCAATCTGCTTATCAGCCTCGAGCGTACCGGCCTTTCGACGAAGGAGGCCGAAGACGTGGCGGACCAGACCCTGGATCGGATGACGAGCTGCGTGGTCGGCATGGTCCGCGACCAGGTGACGGCGCAGCACATTCCGATCGACGACCTGGTATCGGACCCGAACGCCCAGATCTATTTCAATCCGAAGGCCATCGACTACCGGCAGGTGGACTGCATTCACGCGGCGGCACTGAACGCCGGCGTCGCGATCCGGTAGCCGCGAGGCTGCCGATCAGCTCTCACAGCAAGCGTTAACTGCCTCACAGATTCTCAATAAATTCCAGTCACTTGGTAGACTTTCCTCGTGCGATTTGCGACAAAACTCGCCGGTCCCTCGCAAGGACGCAGGATGAAGACGACCCCCGCTTCGCGCGACAACGTCGACTACCGCTTGCTCGCGCTCACCTCCGACCTCGTCATCTGCAGCGGCTGTTTCCGCGAAGGTCGCATCACGCCGATTCCGCAGATCCTCTCGCACCGGCACACGCCGCGACCGCTGTGCGGCGGCTGCGCCCGGCCGAAGCGCCGCAACCTGAAGAACGTCCTCACGCACCTGATCTGGCCATAGCTCGCATTGACGGCAGGGCGGAATTAACATCGCCGGATGGCGAAGCTGTATTTCTATTACTCGTCGATGAATGCCGGCAAATCGACCGCGCTCCTGCAGTCGAGCTACAACTACCGCGAACGCGGCATGAACACCCTCGTGCTGGCGCCGGCGGTCGATGACCGCTACGGCACCGGCAAGGTCAAATCACGCATCGGCATCGAGACGGAGGCGACCAGCTTCGGCGTCGACGACGACCTGTTCGCGATCGTCCGCCGGCATGTTGCCGCGGAGCCGCTGCATTGTGTCCTCATCGACGAGGCGCAATTCCTGACCCGGGATCAGGTATTCCAGCTCGGCGAGATTACCGACAAGCTCAACATCCCGGTGCTGGCGTACGGACTGCGCACCGACTTCCAGGGCGAGCCGTTCGAAGGCAGCAAGTACCTGCTCGCCTGGTCGGACAATCTCAAGGAGCTGAAGGCAATCTGCCACTGCGGCGCCAAGGCGACGATGGTGGTGCGGCTCGACGCGCAGGGCGCCGCCATCACCGAAGGCTCGCAGATCGAGATCGGCGGCAACGAGCGCTACGTCTCGATGTGCCGCAAGCATTTCCGGCAGAAATTTTTCGGATAAATTTCAGGCGCCGGAGGCAGGGAACTCGTCGTCCAGCACCGGCAGGATCGCGGTATTGTCCTTCGCGAGCTGGCGCCGCAGATCTTCGAGCGTCTTCATTACCGCGGTGTCGCCGAAATCCATGCCTTCGATCGGTTCCCGCTTCTTCGCCCGCGGATCGTTGAACTTGATACGGTGGTTGCCGATCCTGATGACGTCGTCGTGCGCCAGCACCTGGTGCGAGACACGCTGCGTATTCACGAACGTGCCGTTGGTGCTGTGCAGGTCCATCAGGAACGTCCGGTTGCCTTGCCGCACGAGCAGCGTGTGATGGCGGCTGACGAACTTGCTCGGGATCGAGATGTCGTTGTGCTCGGAGCGGCCGATGATCAGCCGCGACCGGGTGAATTGCATTTCGCGAATGGTCTGGCCGTCGTGCGTCACGAACAGGGTCGGCGCATCGGGTGGCGGGCCGAGCTCTTTCTCCGCCTCGGCAGTGAGCGCCTCGTCCCAGGTGGCTTGCGGCAGCAGCGGCCGCTCCACGGTCTCCGGCTGGACCGGCACCGTCTCCGCTTTCGCCAGCGACAGCAATGCCAGCCGGTCGAGGATGCCGGGCCAGCCGCCCGACGCGCCCCACAGCTCGCCGCAGGTTTCGGCCGGGAAAACGGATTCGGGGACGATGCTGCCGGCGGCACGCAGTTTGGCGTACAAATACTCCGCGGCTTCGGCCTCCGTCATCGGGCGCAGATGAAAGTCGTGCGTCACCCTCCGCGCGATGCTCGCCATGACGGGGGCATCCACGACCGGCCGCAAGGAACGGTCGCTCGCCAGCACGATCTTGAGCGCGCGCTGCCCACGGACGCTCAGGTCCGCGAGTTCGCACAACACGCGCAATGCGCTCGGGTTCAGGGCATGCGTATTCTCGATGAACAACAGCGGCGGCTCGTGCGAGGCGGCCTGATGCAGCGCGAACACGCGCAGCATGCCGAGAAGTTCCCCGGCCGAACTCTGGTCGAGGTCGTAGCCGAACTGGCGCAGGATCGACTGCAGCAGGGCGGTCGTATTCAGGCCACTGCCGTCGACGACGGCGACCGACGCGTCCTCGGCCAGGGATTCGGTGAAATAATGGATCAGGGTCGACTTGCCGGAAAGCGTCGGACCCTGCAGCAGGCAGAGTCCCTTGCGCAGCGTCCGCGTCTGCTCGAAGACCTTGAGCGCCTCCTCGAACGACGCGTACGATACCAGCGACAGTGGTTTGCCGTGTGTGCGAAAAGGTTGTTCGTTGAGCCCCGCTTCGCCCAGATTCATCTATAGTCGACCCGTCATCCGTCTCGTCGCGTATGATTTCGTACTTGAAAATCGGCCCCCGCCGGCGATGTTGACCGGGCAAACCAGTCTACGATCGGCGTTTGTGCCGTGCAATCGGGGATGTGCCGATGTGTTGCGGAACAAGCGGACACGAACAATAACTGGACCGGCAATCAACAATCCGGTCTAAGGAACTGAAAACAAGCAATGTTTGCTGCGAGAATCACGACGTTCACGGTACAGGACGAGGCCTAAGGCATTGACCGCACAGCTATCCGGGCAGGACCTGACGCTGTTCCGCGGTGAACGCTGCCTGTTCCGCGGCGTCGAGTTTGCGCTAAACCCGGGCGAGATGCTCCTGCTCGAGGGCCTCAACGGGAGCGGCAAGACCAGCCTGATGCGGGCGATCGCGGGCCTCCTCGAGTTCGAGACCGGCGAGATCCGCTGGAACGGGGTGCCGACCCGCGATCAGCGCCAGGCATTTCACTCGTCTCTCGTGTGGATGGCGCACCGCGTCGGCTTTAAGGCCGATCTGACGCTCACCGAGAATCTCGACTTCGAGGCCTCGCTGCGGCCGTGTGCCAGCGCCGACCGCGACGAGGTCTTCCAGCGGCTCGGGTTATCGCGCCTCAAGCGCCTGCCGCTGCGCTCCCTGTCCGCCGGCCAGCAGCGCCGCGTGGCACTCGCGCGCATGCTGCTGTCGGCGGCGACCCTCTGGCTCATGGACGAGCCGGTGACGAACCTGGACCGGGACGGCCGCCGCCTGGTCGCCGAACTGGTGCAGGAGCACCTCGTGCGCGGCGGAATGTGCATCATGGCCGCGCACCAGGAGGTGCAAATCGACGCGACCGTGCACAAGGTGCTCCTGCAGTAATGGACGGCGAGACCTCGGGCCTGCTCGCGGCAGTCGTCGCCGTCGCCCGGCGCGACCTGCTGCTCGCCTGGAAGCGGCCCGGCGACGTGCTCAATCCGCTGTTCTTCTTCGCGATGGTCGCGACGCTGTTCCCGCTCGCGGTCGGGCCGAGCAACGAGCAGCTCGAGTTCAGCGGCCCCGGCGTGTTGTGGGCGGCTGCACTGCTGGCGATGCTGTTGTCGCTGAACAGCCTGTTCGTCTCGGACTTCGAGGACGGCAGCCTCGACCAGATGCTGGTCAGCCCGCAACCGTTGCCAGCCCTGGCCCTCGGCAAAACGCTGGCGCACTGGATGACCAGCGGCCTGCCGCTGGTCCTCGTGTCGCCGGTCGTGGCGCTGACGTTTCGAATGCCCGTCGCGGTGGTCGGCGTGCTGATGCTGACGCTGCTGCTCGGCACCATCAGCCTGTCGCTGCTCGGCGCCATCGGCGCCGCACTGACGGTCGGCCTGCACCGCGGCACCGCGCTGCTGAGCCTGTTGGTGCTGCCGTTTGCGATGCCCGTGCTGATTTTCGGCGCGCGGACGGTGTCACTCGTGGCAACCGGCGACAGCGTTGCGGGTGGCCTCTATTTTCTTGCGGCTTATGCTGTGTTAATCGTATCAATCGCGCCGTTTGCCACGGCCGCCGCATTACGGATCAGTAACGAGTAAAATCCCCAGCGATGTGGAATTTCATACACCGGTTGGCCTCGCCGCCACATTTCTACAGGATTGCCCCCAGGATCGTGCCCTGGCTGGCCGTCCCCGGCCTGCTGCTGATCGGCTACGGCTGTTATGCCGGCCTGTTCGTGGCGCCGCCCGATTACCAGCAAGGTGACGCGTTTCGCATCATTTACGTGCACGTCCCGGCAGCCTACCTGTCGATGATGACCTACATGATCATGGCGGTGAGCGCCGCCATCGGCCTCATCTGGCGCATCAAGCTCTCGCACGCCGTCGCGGCCGCCGCGGCGCCGCTCGGCGCCTGGTTCACCTTCCTCGCGCTGGCCACGGGGTCGATCTGGGGGCGGCCGATGTGGGGAACCTGGTGGGAGTGGGGCGATCCAAGACTCACCTCCGAACTCATCATGCTGTTCGTGTATTTCGGCTACATGGCGCTCAGGGCCGCGATCGACGACACGGTCAAGGCGGACAAGGCGAGTGCGGTACTGGCCCTGGTCGGCGCCGTCAACGTGCCGATCATTCACTATTCGGTCTACTGGTGGACCTCGCTGCACCAGGGCGAGACGGTAATGAAGGGCAAGATGGACACCGACATGCTCGTGCCGCTGCTGATCAATATCCTCGGTTTCACGCTGGTCTTCGGCGCGCTGCTGCTGCGCCGCGTCCGTGCCGAGGTGCTGTTCCGCGAGCGGCGCACGCGCTGGGTGCGCGACATGGTGCTGTCCGCCGCAGGACGCGGCACATGAGCGGCTTCACGATGGGCTCCTACGGCGCCTACGTCTGGAGCTGCTTCGCGCTGGCCGCCGTCGTCCTCATCATCTGCGATTGGCGGGCACGAGTCCGGCAACGACAGGTCTACAGGGATATCGAGGTGCGTATCAAGGCGTTAGGGCCTGACAACGCCCCGGGAGAGGGACAATGAAACCGCGTCAGCAACGCATGCTCGCCGTCGGACTGGTGGCCGTGGGGGTCATCGTCGCGACGACACTCACGCTGCGCGCGATGAAGGACAACATGATGTTCTTCATCGACATCTCGGATGTCGCCCAGGGCGACTACCCGAAGGATCGCAATTTCCGGATCGGCGGTCTCGTCGTCGACGGCAGCGTCAAGCGTCAGGAGGGGTCGCTGGATATCTCCTTCGTCGTGACGGATCTGCACTGCAACCTGCCGGTGCGGTATTCCGGCGTCCTGCCGGACCTGTTCCGGGAGGGGCAGGGCGTCGTGGCGCACGGCCGGCTCGGTGACGACGGCGTGTTCATCGCCGACACGATCCTCGCCAAGCACGACGAGAATTACATGGCGCCCGAAGTGGCCGACTCGCTGGCCGGCCACGTCAAGGACGAGACGCAGCGCGCCGCCGGCAAGACCGGCGCCTGCACGCCGCAATGATCCCCGAGATAGGTCATTTCGCGCTGATCCTCGCGCTCGCGCTCGCGATCGTGCAGGGCATCCTGCCGCTGCTCGGCGCCCACCGCGGCAATGCGACCCTGATGAGCGTCGCGCGGCCGGCGATCGCGGGTCAGTTGCTGTTCGTCGCGCTCGCGTACGGGTGCCTGACCTGGGCCTTCCTGCACGACGACTATTCGGTGCTGTACGTCGCCAGCCATTCGCAGCTGGCGCTGCCGTTCATGTACAAGGCGACAGCGGTGTGGGGCGGCCACGAAGGTTCGGTGTTGTTGTGGATCCTGCTGATCGCCGCCTGGACCGGCGCCGTCGCCCGGTTCAGCCGGCGCCTGCCGCAGCCGTTCGTGGCCCGCGTCATCGGCGTACTGGGCCTGCTGTCGACCGGCTTCCTGCTGTACACGCTGCTCACCTCGAATCCGTTCGACAGGCTGTCGCCGGCGCCCGCCGACGGCGGCGACCTGAACCCGCTGCTGCAGGATCCCGGCTTCGTCATGCACCCGCCGCTCCTGTACGTCGGCTACGTCGGCTTCTCGGTCGCGTTCGCATTCGCGGTCGCCGCGATGCTGAGCGGCAACCTCGATCGCAAATGGGCGCGCTGGACGCGGCCCTGGACCACCGCGGCCTGGATGTTCCTGACGATCGGTATCGCGCTCGGCAGCTGGTGGTCCTACAACGAACTCGGCTGGGGCGGCTGGTGGTTCTGGGATCCCGTCGAGAACGCCTCGTTCATGCCCTGGCTCGTCGGCACCGCGCTGATCCATTCGCTCGCGGTGACCGAGAAGCGCGGCCTGTTCAAGAGCTGGACGCTGCTGCTCGCGATCACGGCGTTTTCGCTGAGCCTGCTGGGGACCTTCCTCGTGCGCTCGGGCGTGCTGATCTCGGTGCACGCCTTCGTGTCGGACCCGACGCGCGGCTACGCGATCCTGGCGTTCCTCGCGATCGTGATCCTGGGGGCGCTGACGCTGTACGCGTTGCGCGCGCCCGACCTGGATTCCGATGCCGGCTTCCGGCCTACGTCACGCGAGACGTTCCTGCTCCTGAACAACGTGCTGCTCGTCGTCGCCGCGGCGCTGGTGTTCATCGGCACCCTCGCGCCGCTCGTGTTCGAGATGGCCAACATCGGCAAGATCTCGATCGGCCCGCCCTGGTTCAACGTCGCCTTCATCATCCCCATGCTGCCGCTGGTGTACCTCGTCGGCGTCGGCATGCACACGGCATGGCGGCACCACGCGACCGGCCTGCTTCCGAAGTCACTGCGCTGGCCGGCCGCCATCGCGCTCGTACTCGGCATCCTGATCCCGGGTCTCGTCTACGGCCGCTTCGGCGTGCTGGTCTGCGTCGGCACGGTCGCGGCGTTCTGGGTCATGGGCAGCGCGCTCGTCGATCCGATCCGCTCCTGGCGCCGCGCGGCCGGCACACCCGGCCTCCGGCCGGGCGTCCTCGGCATGTCCGTCGCCCACTTCGGTGTCGGCCTGTTCGTGCTGGGCGTGACGCTGGTGTCGGCCTTCACGGTCGAGACCGATCGCTCGATGCGCGAAGGCCAGGCACTCGACGTCGCCGGCCACAGTTTCGAGTTGCGCGAGCTCCGCGACGTACAGGGACCCAACTACTCGGCGATCGAGGGCGCGATCGAGATCCGGGACAACGGCAAGTTCCTCGGCGAGGTGCTGCCCCAGAAGCGGCAGTATCTCGTGCAGAAGAACTGGATGACCGAGGCCGGCATCAACGTCCACTGGAACAAGGACCTGTTCGTGGCGCTCGGCGACCAGCTCGGCAACGATGCGTGGAGCGTGCGGATCCAGTACAAGCCGATGATCCGGTTCATCTGGCTGGGCGCGCTGGTCATGGCCATCGGCGGCCTGATCGCGCTGAGTGACCGCCGCTATCGGGGCGGTCCGACGCAGGAGGAAGACTCGTGAGTTTCCGCGCGTTCATCCCGGTGCTCGCGTTCGCCGCGCTGGTGGTGTTGCTGTCGCTGGGTCTCCGGGAGGATCCGAGCAGGCTGCCGTCGCCGTTCATCGGCAAACCGGCACCGCGGCTGGACCTGCCGACGCTCGCGGATTCGTCGAAGCGCATCACGAACGCGGACTTCGCCGGCAAGACCGTGCTCGTCAACGTCTGGGCCACCTGGTGCGTCAGTTGCCGCGACGAACACCGATTCCTGCTCGAGCTCGCGAAGTCGAAGGCGATCCCGATCTACGGCATCAACTGGCGGGATACATCCGCCGAGGCGAAGAACTGGCTGCAGCAGCTCGGCAATCCCTACACCGAGATCGGCGAAGACCGGGACGGCCGCGCGGGAATCGACTGGGGCGTGTACGGCGCCCCCGAGAGCTTCCTGATCGGGTCGAACGGCAAGGTTTTGCACAAGCAGATCGGTCCGCTCGACCAGCAGAATTGGGAGCGCGATTTCGTGCCCCTGATCGAGTCGCAGGAGCCGGGAACGTGAGGCGCGCGCTCGTCATCGCCGCCGTGCTGCTGCTGGCCGGGACCGCGCGCGCCATCGACACGGGCCTCGAATTCGACGACCCCAAGCTGCAGGCGCGTTACGAGCACATCATCGACCAGGTGCGCTGCCTCAAGTGCCAGAACACGACGATCCGGGATTCGAACGCGTTCCTCGCCGCGGATCTCAGGCGCGAGATCCGGCGCATGATCGAGGAGGGCAAGACCGACGATGAGATCTACGACTTCCTCGTGGAACGCTACGGCGAATTCGCCTTGTACAAGCCGCGCACGCGCGGCAAGACGCTCGTGCTCTGGCTGGCGCCGGGCATCCTGCTGCTGGGCGGCGCCGTGATACTCGTCGGCGTCCTCAGAAGGCGCATGGCGCTGCCGATCGACGGCGGCGATGGCGAGCGGGAGGGCCGCTCATGACGCTGTGGTTCGTGTTCGGCGCGATGAGCATCGTCGCGATCGCGTTCGCCGTGTGGCCGCTGGTCCGCCGGCAGGGCAGGCTCACCCCGCTGAGCGCCGCGCTGATCGTCGGCATCGTCGCGTTGTCGTCCGGGCTGTACGCCTGGGAAGGCAGCCCCGGTACGCCGTCCGGCGGCGGCGCCGGCCACGACATCGAAGAGATGATCGACGAACTCGTGGCGCGGCTCGACAAACACCCCGACGACGTCGACGGCTGGAAGATGCTCGGCCGCTCGTACATGCACGTCGGCAACGGCGCCGGCGCGGTGAAGGCCTACGAGAAGGCCGTCGACCTCGAGTCGGCACAGGACGCCACCACGCTGGTCTCGCTCGGCGAGGCACTGCTGGCCAGCGGCCAGGAAGACTCGGTCACCGGCCGTGTCGCCCAACTGTTCGAGAATGCGCTGGCGATCGACCCGAACAATCCCCAGGCGCTGTTCTACGGCGGCATCGGCGCCGTCAATCGCGGCGACAAGGCGACGGCCGCGGACCGCTGGGAGCGCTTACTGGCGCTCAATCCGCCGGCGGAGATCGAGGGCATCCTGCGCCAGCGCATCGCCGAATGGCGCGGTGAACCCGTGTCCGCGGTGCAGCCGCCGCCCACGCAGGCCCCGGCCATCGCCAAGGCACCCGCCGAGCAGCCGGGCGCCATCGTCAGCATCGACATCTCGCTGTCCGCTGCCGCGAAGGCGGCCTTGCCGCACGACGCCACGGTGTTCGTGATCGCCCGTGACCCGTCGCAGCCCGGACCGCCGATCGCGGTCGCCCGGCGCCGTCTCGCGGAACTCCCGGCCACCGTGCAGCTCGGCGACGGCGACTCGATGGTGCCGGGGCGGGTGCTGTCGGGCTTCGACCATTTCGAAGTCGTCGCGCGCGTGTCGCTGTCCGGGCAACCGGTCCAGCAGTCCGGCGACTGGTTCGGCGAGCTGGAAGTCACGCCCGCGGAGAAGGACAAGGTCGCGCTGTCGATCTCGGAACAGGTCCCCTGATCTAGCCCGCGCAGTCTTCCAGGATGCTGACGATCCGCCCGACCCAGTCGGCGTGCTCCGGTTTCATCAGCACCGACCGCAGGCAGGTCACGGCGGGCGTCGTGGCCGTCATCCCGGGCAGGTTCGCGCACACCAGTGCGGCAGGCAATTCGATCAGCGACAGGTGCAGATCCCTGGCCGCTGCCGCCTCGAAAACGGCGCGTGCCCTGCGGCTGGCTTGCTCCGTGTCGTCGGCGTTCACGGCATACACGACGATGTCGAGTTCGGGTTCCAGCACGGTCCGGTAGTGCGAACTCGCATCGAGCCGGCGCGCAAGGTCCCGCGCGGCGAGCAGGCAGCGGTCCAGTATGGCCGCGAACTCGCCGCCGCGCTCGAGCGGGAACAGCTGCAGCGTCGCCCACAGCGCGACCGCCGCCGCGCCGGGCCGCGAGCACTCCAGGCTGATCTCGCCGAGGTGCAGCTCCGCCGAGCTGAAATACGTGTAGGGCGAGTCGTGCTTGTAGAACGACCCGACTTCCGGATCGCGAAACAGCACGCAGCCGCAGCCGTAGGGCTGCAGTCCGTGCTTGTGCGGATCCACGACGATCGAATCCACGCGGCCGAGCGCGTCGTAGCCGGCACGTGTCGTCGGCCCGAGTTCGCCCGCGAGCCCGAAGTAGCCACCGTACGCGGCGTCGGCATGGATCCGCGCACCGTAGCGTCTGGCCAGCTCGAGCATCTCCGGCAACGGATCCAGCACGCCAAGGCCCGTGGTTCCGATCGTCGCGACGACCGTGCCGACGTCGCCGCGCCGCAGCTCGGCCTCCAGCGCGTCGAGCCGCATCCTTCCGTCGGCACCCGCGGGTACGTGATCGAAGGCCAGGCCGAGGACCTCGCTGATACGATAGTGCGTGTAATGCGCCTGCGACGAGGCGATGACGCGCTTGCCGGGATGCAGGCGGCCGGCGACCCAGAGCGCCTCCAGGTTGGCCATCGTGCCGCCGCCGGCGAGGTGGCCGAAAGGCCGGTCCCAGCCGAACAGGCGGCCGAGCTCGACGATGCATTCCTTTTCCATCGCGGAGCTGGCACGGCCGCCATCCAGGGCATGATTGTTGGGATTGATCCACAGGGACAGCGCGTAGGCGATGCGCGCGATCGCGTGCGGCGGTTTCAGCATCTGGCCGGCATACAGCGGATGGAAATACGGATAATTGTCGGCCATGCGTTCGGCGACGCGCCCGAGTATCTGTCCGGCCGCTTCGACGTCGAAGTCCGGCGTGAACCCGGGCAGATCGTCGAAACCGTCCGCGAGCACCGCGAGCGCCTTGCGCAACAGGTCGAGTTCGGCGGGATTGATCATCGTCGTCCGGATCCGGCATCAGCCCGCGAGCTTACCCGAGATGATGCGATGGCGTTACCATAGCGCGATGGACCTCATCGCGGTGCACCGTGCCCGTGCGGCGCCGTAATTTCCTGCGC
>JBAUVS010000635.1:0-2977 GCA_049583345.1 Woeseiaceae bacterium | reverse complement strand
GCCCTGGCGCTGGCGGGCAACGCTCCGCTGGCGGCGATCGGCGCGCTCGAATCGCTGGAGACCCACGCCCGGATGAGCCGCGATTTCACGGCCGTGGCGCTCGGCGGGGCATCGCCGCTCGACGTGGCCGCGCGCTGGGCCAAACTGGAGCCGGCGTTCGTACTCGAATGGCTGGCGCGACGCGTCCAGCAGGCGATTCTCGCCGCCTCCGGCGCGCAGCGTCCGGTGCCGGACGGAATCCCGGCAGAATCTGTGCTCCAGCGCATGGACAGGCGAAATCTCTTCTGTTATCTAGACACGATCAACCGGCTACGCGGTCAGGCGGCAGGGTCGTTCAATGTCCAGCTCACCCTCGAGGGGCTGCTGATCGACTGGGCCGAAGGCCTGGCGAACTGTGGCCGGAGCGCGCCGGGCGGGAGTTCGGCTCTGCCGGCCATGAGGTAAACGATGAGCAAACCGGGACTTTTGACGCTGACGATCAAGGACAAGAGTGCGCTGTATCTGGCGTACATGCCCTACGTGATCAACGGCGGCCTTTTCATCCCGACGAACAGCTCGTATCGCCTCGGCGATGAAGTGTTCATGCTGCTGAACCTGATGGGCGAGGAAGAGAAGATCCCGGTCGCCGGAACGGTGATCTGGATGACACCCAAGGGCGCGCAGGGCAAGCGCACGGCCGGCATCGGCGTGCAGTTCTCCGACCAGGACCAGGGCAATACGCAGAAGAAGATCGAGAACTATCTCGCGGGTGCCCTCGGCGGGGACAAGCCCACCCACACGATGTAGCTATTCCTTGTTGATACCACCCTGCAGGACGTAGGCCTGATAGCCGCGTTCGTTGAGGATGTAGGCGCCGGCCGAGCTCCGTCGTCCGGTATCGCAACAGACCACGTAGGTCTTGTGCTTGTCCAGCGTGTTGATCTTCAGGCGGATGAAGTACAGCGGGATGTTGATCGCACCGTCCATGTGGTGATTCTCGAACTCGCTCGGCAGTCGCACGTCGAGCCACTGGCCGCCCTTGGCCACGATTTTCTCGGCCTGTTCCTGGGTGACCCAGTCCAGCATCGGCTCGTTGAGCAGCTTCTTGAAGTCGTCCTTGCCGAGGCGCATGACCGAACCGTCGCTCGCCATCGTGACCGTGGCATTGCGTTTGGCATCGGAGATCAGGGCTTCCTCGCCGAAGGTGTCGCCGACGTTCAGCTCGGCCAGCTTGATGCCTTCCTTGGAGAGCGGCGTCTCCCGCGTCACGGTGGCCGCGCCGCGCGTGAGCACGTAGAAATAGTCGCCCTCTGCACCCTGTTTGAGGACGACGTCGCCTTTCTTGTAGTTGATCTGCTGCATGCGCATGAAGATCGCCTGGATGTTCGCCGGCGGGATCTTGTGGAACGCCTTGGTCTGCAGCAGCATCGTCATCCAGTCGTCGCCGCCCTTGTTCGATTTGCCCTGCAGTTCGGAGACCTCGTAGGTCCCGGTCTGGTCCCAGGTCAGCATCACGTCGAGCAGGTCGCTGTCGATGGAGATGAACTTCACGCGGTCGCGTGCGCGCGCCGAGACCCGGCGCGGGAACACCGGCGCCACGGGATTGCGGGCGGGATCCGTGCCCCCTTGGATCGTCTCGACGACCTTGCCCTGATCGATCAGTTCGAGGATCCCCGAGGCAACATAGAAGGTGCGTTTCTCGGTGTCGCCTTCCTTGAACAGGACCTGGCCGGGCGACAGCTCGCGCAACTGGACCTTGCGTGCAAGGGCTGCGAGATTGTCGCGCTTCAGGCCATCCAGCGGCGAGAAACTTCTGAGCAGTTCCGTGCTTATCTGCTCACCCGTCATTTTTTATCCTGATCCGGCTCGTGGTAGCGCCGTATTCTACCTTTAATTCAACAACTTCCGATACACCGGATGGTGCGCAGCGTGAAGCGGCGCACACTCGGGCACTGCGCAGAAGCTCCTTTGTATCACATCTTCGACCAGCCGGGATGCGGGGTGAAGCGCTCGCCGTGTGCGGCAGCCAGCCGCTCGAGCGCCGCCACGACCGTATCGACGCCGCGATCGCGCGCATAGCGGATGGGTCCGCCACGGAACGGGGCAAATCCGGTGCCGAATATCACGCCCGCATCGAGGAGTTCCTCGTCGGCGACGATGCCGTCGGCGAGGCATGCGACGGCCTCGTTGACCATCGGCAGGATCAGCCTGTCCTCGATATCGGCCGGCACCTGTGTGCTACCCGGGTCAGGTTTCACGGCCTTGCCCTCGACCCACTGGTAGAAGCCCTGCCCGGATTTACGCCCCAGCCGACCGCCGTCGACCATCGATTCGAGCCTCGGCGGCAGCGGGCGACCCGTCGCGGCGGACAGCACTTTCGAGACATGCAGCGCGACGTCGATGCCGACGCTGTCGACCAGTTCCACCGGCCCCATCGGCATGCCGAAGCGTTCGGCCGCCCGGTCGATCGCGACGAGCGGCACACCGGCTTCGACGAGCTGCATCGCCTCGTTCATGTACGGCGCCAGGATGCGATTGACGACGAAGCCCGGTGCGCTGAGGCATTCCAGCGGCAACTTGCCGATGCCCTTGACGAACGCGAACCCCAGGTCGAGCGCTTCCTGTTCCGTATCTGCGCAACGGATCACCTCGACGAGTGGCAGCGCCGCGACCGGGTTGAAGAAATGCAGCCCGATGAAACGCTGCGGATCCGGCAGCACGCTGCGCAATTCCTCGAGGCGAATGCTCGAGGTATTGGTCGCCAGCAGCGCGCCGGGTTTCATCTGCGCCGCGAGCTTGCCATACAGCGCCTGCTTCGCCTCGAGGTTCTCGAAGATGGCCTCGATGATCAGGTCGGCCTGCGCGATGCCGTCGCCGGCGACGTCGGACTGCAGGCGGGCCGCCGTCGCCGCGCGGTCGTCGTCGCGGCGGACGCGCTTGCCGAACAACTTGCCGGCGCGCTCGATGGCCGGGCGGACATATTTTTCCTCACGATCCT